>JBBSDT010000028.1:0-16641 GCA_038240405.1 Ignavibacteria bacterium | reverse complement strand
TCCGTCTCCTAATACCCCCGGTATCAATCTTGAAATTGCGTCAATAAATACATAAGCAGCAATATCACCGCATGAAAGAACATAATCACCCATTGATATTTCTCTGGTCACAAGCTTCGAAATAACCCTTTCATCAATTCCTTTATAATGTCCGCAAATTAAGATCATCCTGCTTTTCATTGACAACTCATTTGCCATGCTTTGAGTAAATCTGATTCCCTGCGGTGAAAAATAAATGACCTCGTCATTACGAGAAATTTTTTGAATCGCCTTAACTGCTTTGAATACCGGCTCTGGCTTAAGAATCATTCCGCTTCCTCCGCCGTAAGGAGAGTCATCAATTTGTTTATACTTTCCAACTGCATAATCTCTCAGATCATGAAGATACAATTCAATTAAATTCTTGTTTACGGCTCTGGATATCAATCCGTTTTTGAAAGAACAATCTAATATTTTTATATTAGCGCTTATAATATCCAGCTTCATATCAATCCGATTTTAACTATCCAAAAATCCTTCTATTAAATCAACATCAATTCTTTTATTCTTTATATCAATGTTTTTAACAAATTCTTTTTGGAAGGGGATAAGTAATTCCTTTCCATTATGTTTTATATTAAAAAGATCTCCGCTTCCATAATTGACTATTGAATCTACTGTGCCAATAGATACCTCATTATTAAAAATCACCATGCCTACAAGTTCATAAAAATAAAAGCTTCCTTCATTCAGTTTCATCCGGTGTTTCTCATCTATCATTACGATAGCGCCTATAAGCTTTTTTGAATCATCAATATTATCATATCCAATAAACCGGATATTCAGATACCCGTTATAAATCCTGCACTCTGAGATTGAAAATTCAAAACTATCTTCGAATCGATTTAAAAAAAACTTAGATTCCTTCTCATTGTACAATGAGATTTTTTTTAGCTCTTTAAACCGTTCCGGAAAATCAGTTAAGGGTATGATTTTTAAATTACCTTTTATACCGATAGGTTTTACAATTCTGCCGATCGCTATAAAATTATTAAACTCCAAGAAGGTTCAAAAAGTAATTTCAGTTTTCCCTTTTAATCTTATCAGGTATTTCCATGAAAGCTTTCTTTCCCTGCTTTGAAGCAACTGCAGATAAAAGAGTCCTGATGGCTTTGGCTGTTCTTCCCATTTTACCAATCACTTTACCGATCTCGCTGTCTTCAACGTGAAGAATGAACTTAATTTTATTTTCATCTTCAATTACCTCTTCGACTTTTACGGCTTCAGGTTTGTCTACCAGGTGTTTTGCAATAAATTCAATAAATTCTTTCATTTTGGGGAGCTCCTTCTATTTAATTAAGAATTTTGAATTGGAATATAGCTAATTAAAACTCTTATTCTGCTTTTTGCTCACCGGCAGTCCCGGAATCCGGACTTTCCTTTTTATTCTTCTTGTTGAGCTTTCTTCTGGTCTTTTTTTCTTTTGCTTTGGTATCTTTAGATTCTTTTTGGGATAAGAATTGCTGTACTTCAGATTCAATGGATTCGGAGGAATTACCCTTTTTTTCAAGCTTGATCTTAAGCATTAAGCCTTCCCTTTTAAGCAGGTTCCTGACTGTATCCGTCGGTTGCGCTCCTACATTCAGCCAATACTTTACACGGCTTTCATTTACTTTTATTTCCATAGGATCAAGGTTCGGATTGTACGTCCCTACAGATTCGATAAATCTTCCATCCCGTGGAGAACGTGAATCAGCAGCAATTATTTTATAAACCGGATAATGCCTTTTTCCTATTCTTTTTAATCTTAATTTAACCAAAGTTTATTTTTTAATTTATTTTCAGGATTATAGTAATAATATATCTAAGTTTTAAGTTCATTCATGAAGTTGGTTGGCAGCTTCATTTTCTTCATAAGTCCTCTTCCTTTGTCTTTGCCAAATTGCTTCATCATTTTTTGCATATCTTCAAACTGCTTTACGACTTTGTTTACCTGTTGAATAGGGTTACCGCTGCCGTCTGCAATTCTTCTTCTTCTGGAGCCATTAAGGAGGTGGGGATTCTCTCTTTCCTTTAAGGTCATGGATAAAATTACGGATTCTATTTTTCCCAGAATATTATCATCAATGTTCTGATTGCCTACCAGCTTATTTGCACCGGGGATCATAGAAATTAAACTTGAAAGAGAACCCATCTTTTTAATCTGATTAAGATAAGAAAGAAAATCATTATAATCGAATTTATTTCGTCTTAATTTTTCTTCAAGTTTATCACTCTGGGATAGATCGAAATCAGTCTGAGCCTTTTCTACAAATGAAACAATATCTCCTTTACCGAGAATCCTTGAAGCCATTCTTTCAGGATGAAATTGCTCAATTGCATCAAGTTTTTCTCCTACTCCCGCAAATTTTATCGGTACATTTACAACTGCCTTTATTGACAAGGCTGCACCACCTCGCGTATCGCCGTCCAGCTTTGTAAGTACAACTCCGTCGAAATTCAGTTTATCATGGAAAGCCTTTGCCGTATTAACAGCATCCTGACCGGTCATTGAGTCTACTATAAACAATATTTCCTCAGGTTTCAGGGCATTCTTGATTCTTGAAACCTCGTTCATCATAGTTTCATCTATTGCAAGCCGTCCGGCTGTGTCAATAATGAGAGTGTCTCTTGCATTTTTTCTTGCATAATCTATAGCATCATTGGATATTTTGAGCGGGTCCTTCTCACTATCATCAGAATAAACCGGAATATTTATTTGCTTCCCGAGAATTCTCAATTGTTCAATTGCAGCAGGTCTGTAGACGTCGCATGCTGCTAAAACAGGATTTTTTCCTTTGGACTTCAGATACTTTGCCAGCTTAGCGGCAAAGGTTGTTTTGCCTGAACCCTGCAGTCCAACAAGCATAATTATCGAAGGGATCCTATCAGAAAAATTAACCTCTGCTTTTTCAGAGCCCATTAGCTTAATAAGCTCATCGTGAATTATTTTTACAACTAATTGACCTGGGGTAATACTGGTAAGGACATTTTGTCCGAGAGACTTTTCTTTTATATCATTAATAAACTTACCAACGACTTTGTAGTTGACATCTGCATCAAACAAGACTCGCCGGATTTCACGCAAAGATTCATCAATATTATTTTCAGAGATCTTTCCCTGGCCGCGAATTTTCTTTAATACAGTTTCAAGCTTATTTGTTAAGTCGTCTAACACAAGGATATTATTAAGAGGTTATTATATGAGTTTGGTAAAATACCAATACTATTGATTTTTATCAAGGAAGATAGGGAAGGGATTCTGTGTCATTCTAAGTCATTCTATGTCAATACCTAAGAAGATATTTTGGTTTGAAAAATCATTTGAATAAAAAATAATTTATTTTCAGCACTTTTCTATTTATTTTTTCAACTTGCAGTTCCTAAACAACCTTTCGCTGCTCAAAATGCAGTTCGATCCTGTTACAACTAATTAGATTTGAGCCTTTTCTATTATTTTTATATGTTTTATGAGTTTTCTGGAGACATGAAGTCGATTTCAGGAAGCATGAAGGCGACTTCAGGAGTCATAAAATCTATTTCCGGAACAATGAAGGAGACTTCAGGAATCATAAAATCCATTTCCGGAACTATGAACGCGACTTCTGGAATCATAAAATCTATTTCCTGAACTATGAACGCGACTTCTGGAATCATAAAATCCATTTCGGGAACTATGAACGCGACTTCAGGAATCATAAAATCCATTTCCAACAATGAAGTCGACTTCAGGAATCATAAAATCTATTTCCTGAAGTATGAACGCGACTTCAGGAATCATAAAATCCATTTCCGGAAGCATGAAGGCGACTTCTTAAATCATAAAGTCTTTTTTCGGAACTATGAAGGGAACTTCAGGACAAGTTTTGTTTTCATTTTTATTAATAAACTTTTCTTCACTGAACATAAAGTTTTCATTTGGAAGCATTTTACTTTCTTTATTTAGGATTGCGGAGACTTCTTTTGAATTTTTTTTTTCTTTGTGAAGCATCACGGAGGCTTCTTTTAGGATTTTGCATTCTTCTTTCAGTATCCCGGATTGATTATTCAGAATTTTGATCTCCTTTGTAACATCCGGGAATGACTGTCTGCCAGTGAATTCTTAATTATAAAGCTCTCGCAGAATTGCGCAGAAACTGACCGCAGATTTTCGGAGAAATATATTTCATTGTTTTTATCTGCGTATATCTGCGTTCAGGTTCTGCGTTTGTCTGGGAGAAATCTGAACCAGTATAGGATAATAAAGTATGGATAAGACAGGACAAGATATTTGATTTATTAGAGAATATTTTTTTTAGATATCTTGATTTATATTGAACAGAAATTTTGTTTGACTACAGAATTATCAAACATTTATAGTTTAAAATAAAATTTACATGTTGATTTGCGGAATAGATGAAGCGGGGAGGGGACCTCTGGCAGGACCTGTAGTAGCTGCTGCAGTGGTTTTTGAAGAGGGTTATATGATTAAGAATGTAAATGATTCTAAAGTTTTAAACGAATCTGAAAGAGAATGTCTATATCATAAAATTGTTGATAAATGTTTAGACTATCAGATTGCTGAGGTCGGGCACATAGAAATTGACGAAATCAATATATTAAAAGCGACGATGAAAGCAATGTCCGATGCATTGCGAAGGCTCAGGATTAAGCCGGATGTATTTCTGATTGACGGAAATTATTTTAAGCTTCCCGAAAATTATCAGATGGGGTTGAATTTTGAAACAATAATAGACGGAGACGCGAAAATTTTCCAGATATCATGCGCTTCTATATTGGCAAAAGTTACCCGGGATAATATTTTACGGGGATATCATTTAAGGTATCCTGAATATAACTTTCACAGGCATAAAGGTTATTCCACTCCGGAGCACGAGAAGAAAATAAAAGAACACGGACTTTGTGACATACACAGGCGAAGCTTTTGCAGGAAATTTTTCGGAACGTACAACATGTTTGAAGATGAATGAGAGGAATAAAAAACAGAGTGATTAGATTTTTTTTAAATCTTATTTTGCCTTTTATATATCCTTAAGAGTTGGACAAATATATAATTTCTATGAAGTGTCTTTATAAAAACAGGCTTGGCGCTAACGGAGAAATGATTGCAAGAAATTTTCTTTGTGAAAAGAATTATAAATTTCTTAAAAATAATTTCCGTTACCAACGGGCTGAAATTGATCTGATATTTGAAGATGAAGACAATAAATTACTTATATTTACTGAAGTAAAAACCCGCAGCAATAAGAAATTCGGAGAGCCGGAGGAATCAGTTACCATGACAAAGCAAAACCAGATAAGAAAAGCTGTCCATGGATTTATAAGTGCGAATGAAAAATATCAGGATTACGATCTTCGCATAGACGTGATAACCATTTTGTTTTGCAATTCCAAAGCGGAAATAAATCATATAGAGAATGCCTTCTGATTTCCAAAAAAGTCAGATCAGATCAAAGTGTCCTGCTGCTTTTGCTATTCTAATCATATTGACTCCCAATACCATTAATTTCACTAAATAAAGAAGGCAGAAACTAATTTCTGCCCTCTGATACTTTCGTAAAAAATAGAAATATTTTATTAGCTCATTTCTACTTCAGAACTATCATCTTCTTTATTTCTGTAAACGCATTAGTCTCTATTTTATAATAATAAATTCCACTCGGGAAATTTGAAGCGATCAGAATATATTGATAGCTACCGGGACTTAAATTCTGATTGATTAAATTACTTACTTCTTTTCCAAGCATATCATAAATAACTATTGAGGTAAAGGAAGACTTTGCAATATCAAATTTTATTGTAGTTGTTGGATTAAAAGGATTTGGATAATTTTGATAAAGAGCAAACTTATCCGGAACCACAGAATTGTAATTTGAAATTCCAGTATTAATAGTATCGAAGAAAGCTTTTTGTATAATAAAACCGTTCATTGTAATAGGTGCAATCGGATTAGGTCCGGTATAAGATCCGGGACCTATACCTTCCCATCTGTTAAAATAATATGTTTTGCCATTGTATTGTACTTGTGTTGCGGAAAGTGTGATATTATTTACCGAGGCTGAATCAAAATAACTGTTTGCTCCGCTTATAGTTACAGGCAATCCGGCAGGATCAACAGCGCCTAAAAGTCTGAACTGAGCTTTATAATTTGCGGTGTAGTCGCTTAGCAAGGTTCCGATAGTTACGGTCTGAACCTGTGGACCGCCATTGCTCCAGTTATTAAAAACATACCTTGTATTGCCAAATGTTTGGGGAGAAATAGCTTCAAGAGTGTGTGTGGAATTTATGTCCCAGGAAAAAGCCCTGCTTGATGAATAAGTTGAATTATCTACTTTGTACAGAAGCTGACTTTTGCTGCTTGCAACTGTAATATAATTTTTTCCTACCAGGTAATTTACAAATGTTTTATGAACTACACCGTCTGCGTTTGTGCCGATAAGGACGATTTGATATTCGCCCACAGGAACGCCTGCAGTTGATGAAACATTTACAGCAAGCGAATCCGGGAAGTTGTTTATTACATTTCCTCCGGTATAGTTAACAGTGATGCCCGGAGTGGAAGGAACAACTTCAGATGTAAAAGTAACTGCTGAATTATATCCTTCAGCAACAGACGGAATTCTTAATTTGAAGCTGGCATTTTGATTTTGACCCTGATTTACTACTTTAAATCCCGGGTTTGATATCAAATTAAAGTCAGGAGTTGGATATGAACAATTTAGTATTTCGAGCGGGGAAGCCTGCACGAAAACAAGATTTTTTATGAGAGACGAATTCCATGAAGCATCCATGGTATAAGAATATTCTAATGATACTTTATTACCTGGTAGTAGAACCACCGGTGTACCATTAGCGCTTGGAAGCATTTTCCTCATAACCCCTGTGTAACTATGTTCACCGTTTGGTCCGTTATAAAAAACAGTCTTTTCGATTACAGCAAACTGAACTGTAACGTTTGGATTTGTCAATAAACCTTCGCAATATATGTCAGCTTTAACAGTAACATTATTTCCTGTGTTAGTTTGTGAGACGATTATTGTTACCGGGCTTAAAATATTTACTCTCTCATTATAAGCCGCCTGGAGTGCACTCGTTGACGGATCTACATTTATTACCCCATCAAAAAACCAATCAGGTATTGCATTTACGCCATAAGCAGTACGGCGTATATTATTATCCAATTGATTAAAAAGATACATGGGATCGTTTCCGGGAGCAGGCCAGTTCATGTGATAACTGATATTTGTTACTTTAGTAGGATCAGAGGAATTTAAAAATGCTTCAAGTATTGGATTCGCATTTGCACAGGGGACACATGTGGAACTCGTGAAGCGTTCTACAAGTATTTTTCTGTCACCGGCATTAACATTTTGAAATTGGGATGTGAAAAAAGACAATAGAACAAGTAAGGAGAATATAATTTTTCTCATTTTGTATTTTTTGGATTTTAAGGTTTGATGAAAGTGTTGGTTTCTTTAAATTTAACCTATTTTTACTTAATAAACAACATTTTTTTATTTTCTGTAAAGAATTCGGTTTCTAATCTGTAAAAATAAATCCCACTTGCAAATCCCTCTGCATTCCATGTATATTCATAAGAGCCTGGATTTAATTTTTCATTCAAAAGAGCTGCAATCTGCCTTCCGGACACATCAAAAATACTGAGCTTAACAAAAGAATTTTTTGTCAGATCAAATTTAATCTTTGTGGAAGGATTAAAGGGATTAGGATAATTTTGGTAAAGCCTGGAATTCTCAGGAATAAGATTTGAAATATTTTTGATCCCTACATCTTCATTCTTAAAATAAAAAAGTCCTCCTTTGACATTACCAACAAATAAATCCGGATGTGTATTATTCTTTAAATCAACAAACTCAGGACATGAATTTTGGTGTACATCTATATTGCTATATACATTGGTCCGGAAAACAAAATTTGGAACTGAAGGACTTCCCACATTTTCATAATATGAAATTTTTCCATCCTGTTTTCCAATAAACAGGTCATAGTCTCCGTCATGATCGATATCAAAAAATCTCGGAATACTTTCGTCACCAGCATCAATCGAATCATAAAAGTTAGTACGGTATACAAAATTAAAATTCGAGGGGGTCCCTGTATTTTGATAATAAATAATCCTTCCGTTAGTAGCACCGATGAAAAGATCCTGATCTCCATCATTATCTATATCTACAAATGTGGGTGTACTACTTTGTCCAAGTGTTGTTAATCCGATTTGGTAACCACGTGCTTCGAGAGTAAAAGTAAAGTTTGTAGGAGTACCTGTGTTTCTGAAGAACCAGACTGAATCTTTTATATAGCTTCCAAGTATCATATCCAGGTCTCCGTCATTATCAAGATCAGCGAATGCCGGAGCATAATTAAAGCTGGTTGATAATATGGGCAGTGAATCCGAAATCAAAGTGAATGAAGGAGCTGTTGGTGTACCGGTGTTTTTAAAAAAAGAAATAGTCGCATGATCACTTCCAATGAATAAATCCTTGTCACCGTCATTATCGATATCCACGAACCTTATATTACTGCTTCCTCCGACATCTACATTATTAAGGTAATCATTTGTGACTCTTTGAAAATTTGGAAGTAAAGGAGTTCCTTCATTGCGGTAAAATGCGAAGTTGTTATGGTTCTGAGACAAGTATAAAACCGAAATGAATAAATCCTTATCTCCGTCTGCATCGATGTCAACAAATCTTGTTGAATTAAACCCATGTGAAATGTATGGAGAATTATGAGGGTAAGTTGAGTCTACTATCGCTACATTAGGATCATGCAGGGTGCCGGTATTTTTTATAAAATAAATCCCTTTTGAAAAAAGGTCACCCCAAAACAAATCAAAGGTATTATTACCGTCGATATCGGCAAATTCCAGAGAATTTGCCCCGTGCCGGTCATTTTCATTATCTGAAACTTCAGAATAATTCAAAATCCTATCTGAGGTGTTATTCTTCTTGAAGTAAAAAGATCCGGGATTGATTTTGGGAGCAACTCTGTAGGCCGGAGAAATTATAAGTAAATTCTGCCAGAAGTCAGTGATATACTTAAAACTAAAATTACTTTGTGTTCCGATATTCTCATAATAGGTTATTGTTCCAAGTGATTGTCCTGAAAAAAAATCCTTATCCCCATCCCCGTCAATATCACAGAATACGGGCACGCAGTTGGCTTCACTGTAAATTATAGAATCGGAATTTGTGTGTAGTTCGTTAATAACAAGATTAAATACCGGATTAGTTGCCGTACCGTCATTTCTGTAGTATTTTACTATTTGGAATTCTCCCCCGGTAAAGAGATCATAATCTCCGTCGTTATCGATATCTACGAAATAAAACCAATTATCAAAATGAAGGTTCTGGAAACGGTTTGTAATTAGTTTATAATTTGCATTTTGTGGTGTTCCGATATTCTGATAAAAATATAATGATGTATCGGAATCGAAGAGAAACAGGTCAAGATCATTATCACCGTCTATATCAACAAATTGAAAACGGGCATTGTTAACCCCACCGTTAAAAGGTGCGTAAGAGTTATTTCCGTGTACATTAAAATTTATACCGTCGAATTTTTGCTGAAAGGTTTGGGATAATGCAGCATTAATAAATAAAGTTATGAATATAAATATTACTTTAGATGAGAAGTTCAATGTGAGAGATTTAATTGGTAATTCCAAATCCGTATCTAAATTCATCGCTTATTGTAACAGGTAATTTTCCTTTATACTTAATAGTTCCGTAAAAAGAATCTATAACGGAATTGATTGAGCTTTCTGCATCAGCATAGGCGCAAATGTAAGAATCAATGCCAGGAAATCCCTGTATCAGATAAGGGTTTCCAAACGAAACAACCACAACTTTCTTTCCTTTTGCCGAAAGAGAATTAATTAAAGAAACTTGCGATTCCGGTAAACCCACAGTGCCGGTTTTAATTTTGACTTTTGCATAAATCGGAATAACAATTACATCAAAATTGTCTGCATTATTCAATACTTCATCAGAATTGTTTATCTCACCTGTAAGATCGAAATATGAAGTTGATTTGAAATTATTCTTTTCATTAAAAGTTGTTAAGAAATAATCCGAATTTGCTTTTTCATTACCGTTATTAAGGGAGACTATGAGGCAGCTCTGATGAGCAGCATCATTAAAAGGAACCGTATTATCGTGATTCTTAACAAGTGTTATAGATTCGTCAGCGATCTGGCGGGATATATTTTTTGCATCAGCGGAATTTACAATACCGGAGACTTTGCTCACATCGGTTAATTTATTTTCATTTAACCTGAGCCAGTTTTTTGCGTTCAGTATTTTTCTTACGGATTCATCTATCCTTTCCGGACTTATCGATCCGCTGTTCACTGCCTGCTCAATTGCAGAAATTGTTGTTTCTTCGCCCTGCGGCATCAGAATTAAATCAACACCTGCATTAACACATCTCAATGCAACGTTCTCTGTAGTAAAATGTTTAACCACACCTGCCATATTCAAAGCATCCGTAACTACGAGTCCTTTGAATTTCAACTCATCAATAAGAACACCGTCAATTATATTTTTTGATAATGAAGCCGGGACAAAGGATTCGTTGTCCAATGCAGGCAGTGAAAGATGGGCAATCATTACGGACATCACATCATTCTTAATTGCATTTTTAAACGGTATCAGCTCGAGGCTTTCAAGGCGGTCTTTGCTGAAATTCAAAACCGGGAGGTCATTATGTGAATCAATATCCGTATCACCGTGACCGGGAAAATGCTTTGCTGTTGCTATTACATTGCCATCCTGCAAACCTTTTATAAATTTATCCGCAAATGAAGAAACAAGTTCCGGATCCTCTCCATAGGAACGGACATTTATGATAGGGTTTTTTGAATTATTATTCACGTCAACTACGGGAGCATAATTTTGCAGGACTCCGATTGCCCTGCATTCTTTTGCAATCTGTAATCCCATTAGATATGCAAGCTCCGGATTTCTGGTTGCTCCAAGTGCCATATTACTTGGGAACAGGCTTCCATCGTCAAGACGCATTTTCGTTCCTCTTTCAAAGTCAGCTGAAATCAGAAGGGGAGTTTCCGATAGAGACTGAAGCCTGTTGATTAGCTCCGCCTCCTGAACGGAATTGCCCTTGAAAAAAATAAATCCGCCGATTTTTTTATTGACAACTAAATCTTTTAATCTCTGAAACTCCGTGGAATTTTCGTCCAGAGAATAGCCGTCCGAATTTGAGATTATCATCTGAGCAATCTTTTCCCTGAGAGTCATTGAAGAAAGTTTTTCTTCCACCCATGCGGATGATTGAAATTTATTTTCTTTCCGGGAAAAAGTAAAGTTCTGAGTATTTATCAGGGTAAATAGAAGTGACAATAAAATTATATTTACTGAAAAAAACTTATCCATTATTTGGTATTGGTTTCATTTTTTTCTCTTTCGTTTTTATCGGTTACACTCGTAAAGTATCTCATAATCTCCATTGGAAGAGGAATTATTAGAGTGGATGTTCTTTCGGCGGCAATTTCCGTCATCACCTGCAGGTATCGGAGCTGAAGTGCATTATGATGGTTACCTAATATCTCAGCTGCTTCCGTAAGCTTTTGAGCTGACATAAATTCACCTTCCGAATTTATGATCTTTGCACGCTTATCACGTTCTGCTTCAGCCTGTCTTGACATAGCACGGATCATTTCCTGAGGCAGGTCAACATTTTTTAATTCGACGTTCATAACCTTTATTCCCCAGGGCTCTGTTGACCTGTCAATAAGCTCTTTTAGTTTACTGTTGACTAATTCCCTGTGAGCAAGAAGGTCGTCAAGGTCGCCCTGACCTGTTACAGTTCTTAAAGTAGTCTGTGAAATCAAAGAAGTTGCATACGCAAAATCTTCGACCTGAATAATTGCTTTATTTGGGTCAATCACTCTGAAATATACAACTGCGTTCACCTTTACCGAGACATTGTCCTTGGTAATAATATCCTGCGGAGGAACATCCAATGCAATTGTTCTCATACTGATTTTTATCATTCTATCAAGTACAGGAATTAAAATAATCAAGCCGGGTCCTTTGACTGCAGAAAATTTTCCAAGACGAAATATTACTGCCCTTTCGTATTCATTTATAACCCTGAATGCGCGAAGTATCATGATGAATAGAATAAATCCGATTATCCCTCCGAAACCAATTAATAAACCTGCCAATGCTTCCATGATTTATTTTTAGATTTAACTTAAATTAGTTAATGTAATTTTTTGTAGTATATAATTTAACTTACTTTAACCTACTGCTTACAAAGCCCCAGCTTTGTAAGCAAAACTCGCACGGAATTAAGCCTTCCCAAGCTGGGGCTTTGTAAGGAGAGATGTTTTAAATTTTAACTTACTCTCATAAACTCCCCCCAGTCTTCCTTTTTAACCTACTGCTTACAAAGCCCCAGCTTTGTAAGCAAAACTCGCACGGAATTAAGCCTTCCCAAGCTGGGGCTTGGGAAGGAGAGATGTTTTAAATTTTAACTTACTCTCATAAACTTCCCCCAGTCTTCCTTTGGGAAGGGTTAAGGAGAGGTTTCGTACTCTTCTTTAAATTTAAGAAGCTTTTCCTCTATTGACGAAAGGTCATTAAACTGCATCAATTCCAATCTGAACTTGCTAACCTCTCTTACATTTCTAAGATATCCCGAATAATGTTTTCTGAATTCTCTGACTCCGAGTGATTCACCTTTTAACTCACACGCTAATTTCAGGTGTTCAATGCAAACATCAATTCGTTCATCTATCGGGGGCTCGGGTTCATGATAATTATTTTGAAGAAAGAATTTTGCCTGCCTGAATATCCACGGATTTATAATAGCTGTCTGCCCGATCATTACTGCATCAGGTTCAAATGTTTCAAAGGCAAATTTTATATCTTCCGGGGTTTTGATATTACCATTAAGTATTATTGGGATTTCAACACCTGCATCCTTAATTCTCTTGACCCAATTCCAGTCAGCTTCTCCTTTATTACCCTGTGAGCGCAGTCTGCAATGAACTGTAAGCGCTTGAATTCCTGCCTTTTCCAAAAGTTTTGCGACTTCTACAATAACAATTGAATTCTCATCCCAACCTAACCTGGTTTTTAGTGTGACAGGAATCTTGACGTTATTCAAAACGGACTCAGCAATCCGGAGCATTTTAGGAATATCTTTTAGCAAACCCGCTCCGGCTCCCCGCAGTGCAACGTCCTTTACCCAGCAACCGCAATTAATGTCAATGAAATCTGGATTAACGCTTTCGGAAATTTTGGCCGCATCAACCAGAACATCTTCATTTCCTCCGAAAATCTGGATTGCCAGAGGTCTTTCTTCCTCGTAAAAAAAAAGCTTTGCCCTGGCTTTTCTTGCATCCCTTATCAAACCTTCCGCAGAAATGAATTCAGTGTAAACAATATCTGCCCCGAGCCGCTTACATATTAATCTGAACGGTGGTTCGGAAACATCTTCCATGGGAGCAAGAACTATCTTGTTATCAAATTTCTTTTGAAAGTCATTCATTATAAAAAGAGTTGTTGAATCCGGATATATAAAGATTTATAAAATAAAGTAAACATTGTATAATTAATTAGAAATTTATTTATTCTTGTGCCATGTCGATTCATTATATATATTTATATAACATACTGCCACATTTCTTATTGAACACTTTTATATTTTGAATAATTTTTGCTGATGCGGTCTCTGTTGAGATAAACTATCAGTCCGAATATGAATACAATGATTGCACCGGTTCTGATGGCAAAAGCTGTTCCCATATTTTCCGATAACAGCCCTACCTCAAAGCTTCCAAGAGGTGTAAGTCCCATGAACATAAAAATATATATGCTAAGCACACGTCCCCGGAATTCACTCTTTACAAGGCTTTGTATGGTGGTATTCATCATTGCAAACTGTGAAAGTAAGCCAAGACCGGCAAAAAACAGCAATATCAGACCGAGTGCAAGATTGGATGTAAAACTGAAGAGTATTATACAAACTGCAAACAGGGTATTCCCACCGAGGATAAAATACAGAGCTGAAAATTTCTTTGAAAAAAATCCTATTAATAAGGTAGCTGTTAAAGCGCCCAATCCGCCTGCAGCATAAAGATATCCAAGACCCGCAGCATCAAGATGAAATTCATTCCTTGCAATCAATGGCATTATTGTAGAATAAGACCATCCGAATATAGAGGAAACGGCTGTAAAAATTATCAGCAATCGAATTATCGGATGTGAAAAAGAATAGGTGAGCCCTTCTTTTATTGCAAAGAATGTTCCTGATTTTAATTTTGTATAATTGTTATCGAGGCGCATAATCAGGAGTGCCGCAATAACAGCAATATAACTAATTCCATTAAGCAGGAATGCCCCGCCTGTTCCGACCCAGGCGATTAATAGCCCGGCAATACCTGGACCAATAACTCTCGCAGCATTAAACGTTGCTGAATTCATGGCAATCGCAGAAGGAAGTTGTTCTTTATTTACAAGTTCGGAAACAAATGCCTGCCGGGCAGGGATGTCGAGCGCAGCAACTGTTCCAAGAAGGAAAGCTAGTGTTCCGATTTCAAAGACTGTAATTAGATTTAAAACTGTTAATATCCCAAGAATAAAAGCGAGTACCATAGCGCTGCTCTGCGTAATCAGCAGAATTTTCTTTTTCGGGAACCTGTCAATAAGCACGCCGCCAAAAAGAGTGAATAATAAAGAAGGCAGACTGCCAAGAGCGCTGATCAGACCAATCAGAAAGGCGGAGTTTGTCATTTTGAGCACAAGCCATCCGAGAGAAACTATTTGCAGCCAGGTGCCGATTAAGGAAATCAACTGTCCGGTGAAATATAATTTATAGTTTCTGCTTTTAAATGCAGGGAAAGCTGATCCTAGGATGCCTGATCTGACAAGATTAGACTCACCATTTATATTAATAATACCTGAATCTTTTTCTTCTATAATTGTATCGGGTGCATCCGGTATATTTGGACTGTCAGGCATTAAGATTATGCAGTTTATTGTATATACAAATTAATGATAGCCTGCATTATAATCTAATCAATAAGACTTGTCAGGATCAGACATTTTTTGAACCAGGATTAAAGGATTAAAGGATTAAAGGATTTTCTCCTTCCCAAGCCCCCGCTACACTTTGCCGCGGGCGAGGCGAGCAACTTGGGAAGGAAAGGAAGAAAAATATCTGAACCATGATTAAAGGATTAAATGATTTCATGATTAAGGGTTTCATAATAATAATTTACAAAGCGGCAAAATCTTACAAAATCAAGAAATCCTATAATTAAGTGAATCAAGGTTCAGACCATCTCTAAACAAAATTACTCCATTTATAAAACCCGGAGTATGATATATATTTATTAAATATTTTTATGACTTCTTACTTAGAAAAAAATGTGCTGCTTTCAAACCACACTAACATCGGATTGGGAGGAAAAGCAAACTATTTTTTAAAATGCGCAACTACTGAAGACATTTACTATGGACTTAATTTTGCTAAGGGGAATGCTTTAAATATTCAGGTCATCGCCGGAGGAAGCAACATTATTTTTCCTGATGAAGGATTTAATGGAGTTATATTGCTGATCTCATTAAAAGGAGTGGAATTCAGTGAAAAAGATGAAAGTGTTTATGCAAAGGTAAGTGCGGGTGAAAGCTGGGATGAATTTGTTGCATCAATAATTGAAAGGGGATTAACAGGAGTTGAATGCTTATCCGGTATACCGGGTTCTGTAGGTGCCACGCCAATTCAGAATGTGGGAGCGTATGGCCAGGAAGTGAAAGAAACAATCTCCGAAGTAAAAGCGATTGACAAAGTGACTTTAGAAATAGTTTCATTTAATAACCTCAAATGTAATTTTTCATACAGAAACAGCCGTTTTAAATCTGCCGATAAAGACAGGTATATTATCACGGAGATTACTTTTCGTTTTAATAAGAATAAAGCTCCGGAAATTAAATACGAAGAGCTGAAGAAGCATATTGAGTTGAATTCTCATTTAGAAAAACAACCTGATCTTAAAAATAAATTAATACAAATTAGAAGTGCAGTTTTGGAATTGAGAAAGAAAAAGGCAATGGTAATAGATAAAAATGATCCTGACTCCAGGTCATGCGGTTCATTCTTTTTAAATCCCGTTCTTAATGAAACTGATTACAAAAAGTTTATAGTTAATATTAATGAAAATTCAGATTCGATTCCTGTATTTAAGTACGGAAATGATTACAAAATATCTGCTGCGTGGCTTGTTGAGAAATCAGGCTTCCATAAAGGGTATGAAAAAAATGGAGCAGGAATTTCAAACAAACATTCCCTTGCACTTGTAAACATAAATGGTACTACAAAATCATTGCTCGTACTTGCAGAAGAAATTGAAAAGAAAGTTTTTGAAAAATTCGGAATACAGCTAAAGAAGGAACCTGTGATTATTGGGTATTGAGTATTGTGTATTATGTATTGTATATTGTATATTGTATATTGTATATTGTATATTGTATATTGTATATTGTATATTGTATATTGTATATTGTATATTGTGTATTGTTATAATTTATAATTTACAACTTAACATTAACTCGCAGATTGTATACGATACGGAGT
>JBBSDT010000027.1:0-17097 GCA_038240405.1 Ignavibacteria bacterium | reverse complement strand
TTATTAACAGGAAAAAAGATACAGATAAGCATGTCAGAGAAAGGTAATCCGTATGAGAATGCGGTAGCAGAAAGAGTAAACGGAATATTGAAAGAAGAATTTATGTTATCGGAAACCTTTAAGACACAAGCTTTAGCAATCACCTCAGCCAAAGAAGCAATAAAAACATACAACGAATTCAGACCACATATGAATATAGATTATATGACTCCTAATCAAAAATATGCAGCATAAAAAAGTTATGAACATGTTAACAAAAAGAAAGAAAAAAGAAGCAAAAAAGAAAGAAAAAATAACTACTATTACTACTGCTTTTTTTGTAAACTTTTTCTAGGACGAGACAGTAAATAGAAACAGAGATTTTCTTTTACTTCATTTTTCCAGGCTGCAAACGAAGCTGCAATATCCAGACTGTATGGCGGAATACATTACAGAGCTTCCAATGAAAGAGGTCTTGAATGCGGAATAAGCGTGGGAAAAATGTCAGTGCATTACATTTTCTGAGATGATATTGGAAAATTATAAATTACAATTGTTGACTGTAAAGGAATTTTTCATTTATAATTTACAATTTATAATTTTCTGAAGAGAAGCATGATTCATAAGGATACAAACAACAGCGCTGTATTTCAGGTTGCTAAATCACTGCTTGAAAATTACGGAATAAAGTTTTGGTCAAACGGAGAATTCCTTAATACTCTGAATTCCGCAGCCTATAATGCAGAAATAAAGTTTTCGAAAAAGATGAAATGACAGCAAGAAAATTATTAAGTGACCTTACCCCTTCCGAATATCAACCATCAAATAAATTAGATAAGAAAATCCTTTCTTTAAATGGTATTCGTAAGCGGGTGCAATCCTGTTATTACTCATATTAATCTTCCTGATTATCATATTATTTAAATAACCATGGAGAATTGTAAATTATAAATTATATTTATTCACGATAACACATTTCTTAATTTATAATTTGTAATCTATAATTTAAAAGAAGGCAGTTCCGCTGGTTTGTTGTATCCACTGTGGGAAGGAAGAAGAAACCCTGAAAAAAAACACTGAAAGAAGGATAATTATTTTCATAATCTGAATTAAATGATTAGATATAATTTTTCTACGTCATTGATAATAGAATGTTTCTAAGTTTTATTAGGATTAGTTTTGAACCAGGATAAAAGAGTTACAGGATGACCATGATTATTAATGACGCTCCTTTTTTCAAAACTATCAAAATATGGTTAAGCATAATTCAAAACTAATCATTTTATCTAGTTCAGGCCATCGTTCAACATCATGAAAATCCTTTAATCCTGGTTAAACATTTTTTAATTACAGTTCAAGACTATGTTCAACATCCTTAAATCATTTAATCCTTTAATCATGGTTTATTTCAAAAGCGTCATTCTTTTTGTTTCGACGAAATTTAAATTTGCACTTTTGGAAGAACCTGCAGAAAGGTTATAAAAATATGTTCCACTGGATAAACCCTCAGCATCAAATGTAACTTCATAATATCCTGCAGGCTGATTTCCATTTACAAGTGTAGCAACTTCTTTTCCTAAAATGTCGTAAATTTTTAAAGTGATAAAATCAGAATGCGGCACCTGATAATTTATTTTTGTATTCGGATTGAAAGGATTCGGAAAATTTTGATCAAGCTTATAGCCATCGGGTCGTATATTTTCTTCGTGCGAAATAGCAGAAACAATTCCCTGGTTTTCAGTAGCTTTGTAAAAATTATTCACAGCGACATTTGTAAAAACTTCTCTTAAACCTCTGGGCCAGATTATTATAAGGGAATCTATAACTGTGGCATTTCCAAATCCAAAATGAACATTAAGCATATTCATAGAGTTAAAAGAATTCTGCGACTCAATTTCCCGGTATTGCCAGGTAGGAATTCCATTGATTGTAGCCTTCGCCTTAACTTTAGAACCTATAGCAGATTTATTCGATAAGCCGGCATTTGGACCTCCGCCAATACATTTAATGTTCACCCACTTGTTTCCGTTGCTCAAATCATTTCTGAACAGACCTTTTCCCAAAGCAACCCCTGCCACATAGAGATCCAGCGTACCGTTATTATCATAATCTCCCGCCGTAGCCCCGAAATTTCCGTTCCCTTGTGGAACAATAGCAAGTGAATCTATCCTTGTGAATGTTCCATCTCCATTATTATTATAATAACTGCTATGAGAGCCCACTTCCCTGGTAACAAAGCAATCCAGGTCTCCGTCATTGTCAAAATCACCCCAGAGATTCGTAAGGTATGGTCCGGGGTCAGACACTATTGAACCGACCATCGGGGCAGTCATTCTTTCATAAGTTCCGTTATTATTTCTGTAAAGCATATTCGGAACATTGGAGTAATTTGTTACAAAAGCGTCAAGGTCTCCGTCGTTATCGTAATCAATCCAGTTCCATACCTGTCCATCGTGCAGGTCGGTTGACAATGGAGGAATTTCTAATCTGACTAAATTAGCAGTACCGGTCTCAACCAGCATATTCTTGTAAAGATAATCCGGTGCAAGCGCCCCGCCCGGTCCGGTTCCGATAAATAAATCCATGTCCCCGTCCTGGTCATAATCAGACCAGGTAGCAATTGTGTAAGGAGCTAAAGTATCCGTCAGACCGTGAACTTCTACCCTGCTGAAAGTTTCATCTCCGTTATTATGATAAAGACGGTTAGAATGATGAACAATACCAAAGTTATTTGCGGCAGTTATGAAAAGGTCAGTATATCCGTCATTGTCATAGTCTGCCCAGGCGCATCCCCATCCCGTGTTATAAGTGGAGTCTCCAATTTGTCCCGATGTCACTTTATTGAAAACTCCATTCCCAAAATTCTTATATAAAAACGAATTAGCGGCTCCCGAAGCAATTACAAAGCAATCTATATTTCCGTCATTATTATAGTCTGACCAGGATTCTCCCAGATTCGGACTCTGCATACCAAGTGCACTTTGGAGCTTCATAAAATTTCCACCTCCGAGATTTTCATATACAGCTTTTCTGTTTACAAATAGATCAAGCTTCCCGTCATTGTTAATATCGATCCAGCTGCAGCCTATGTAATTTCCTGATAGAGTGTCCGATACTATAGGGTTATTCGGATCCGTGACTTTTACAAAATTCTGTGCAAATGAATTTGTAGTAGTAGCCGTAACAGCTAGAATGAAAAATATGATTTTACAAAAGGGAAGCAGGGAAGTTTTAAAATTAAACATTATATCTCCTTTACTTTTAGTTGACCAAAATTAAAGAAGTATTATGAATTATAACATCTCACATATATATGGTTTTTCCACCCACTTCTTCCCAAGCCCCAGCTTGGGAAGAAAAATATGTTTCCACTGTATTTGCGAGGAGCTTGGAAAAGAAATAAGTATCACCATCTGTCTTTGCAAGGAGTTCGCGCTCTTCGCACAACGATGCAATCGCTTTGTTTATATTTATGAGAATAACAATTTTATTACAAAAATGCTATTTTATGATTCTTTTATATTAAGCGATAGGATGCTTGGCTATATTAATTGCCATATTTTGTATCATAATTTTTGTTGTAATTCCAACCATAGCAGCATTAGTTGTAATTCGTAAAGATTCCACCCACTCCTTCCCAAGCCTCTGCTTGGGAAGAAAAATATGTCTCACATCTGTCTTTATGAGGAGTCCGGCGTTTTTGAGAAAAAAATGAAATTATATTGTTTCCTTTCGTAAATCATTTATAAGTTCCGATATTGGTCTTACATAGTCTTTGAGCCCAATATGATCGCGTGCATATTTTAATCGTCTACTATTGTCTGGAAGATAAAAAATATGTCTAAGCCCTCCAAGTAAAGCAAGTTTATCATCAGATAAATCTTCATCATAGGTAACGATATGAAAAATATTTTTAATTTTGAATTTGCTTAATATTGCTGATTCAGCTGATGAAACTTGTTTCCATCTTTCGCGAAGTGTTCTTTTACAAGAAATACCAATTAACCAACTGTCTTTAGTCTTAACCCAGCTGTCAACTTCAATATCCGCTTGGAAGTGTTCCGGCGCTTCTGCTTTTCTTATTTTATAATACTCAAGAATGAAATCGGTAACATCTTGTAGACTTCCACCTGCTCTTGTTTTTCTTTTTTGAGCTGCTCTTCTTTCGAACTCTTGCATGAATGCAGAAAGAACAATATCACTGTCCTCTTCTTTGATTAATTTGTCTCTAGTTAGCAGGATTCGCAATAAGCTAAACGCCTTTACAATTTCTGTTCGTTCGGCTTTTAGGCAACCTTCTACTCCTAAATCATCTCAGAAATTAATAACAGTAGCAAGTCCTTTTTCACCTTCTTTATCAAGAAATGATTTGGAAAAGCTTAAGGTAAATTCTTTATCGTCATTTGGAATTCTAGAAATAACTTCATTTATCGGAATCATTATATTTTCACATGTAACAATAAAAACTTCCATATCAATTTGTGTCTTAATTTGGAATTCTAAATCGGTTATTAAACGCTGAACTCTATTTTGTTTTGTAAATGCTTTTTTACACTTTTCTTCCAAAATATTTCTTATTGTTTCCTTTTGTAGTTTAAAAATTTGATGGGGATTTTTATTCTCAAGTGAAATTAATTTCAAACTGGTTATGATTGTAGACAAGAGTTTACTATTTTTTCCTAAATTTCCGTATTTGTCGGTGTTAATAAGCATTCGTGCAAACCAATAAACATTATTCCATTTGTTATCTAATTGATCTAAAAATTCAATGGACTTCACTATGCTATTCTCAATCTATTTGGCTTTCTTTCCAAAAAGAGTTTTAATCTTTTTTCCGCCATTAAACAATATTCGGGCGAGAGCTCTATGCCTATGTAATTTCTGTCATTCATAAGTGCCGATAAAGCAGTTGTACCACTTCCGATAAAGGGATCTAAAATAATTTCTGCTGTCGTTGAAGAAATTATTCTATTTATAAGTTGTACTGGGAAAGGTGCGGGATGCTCATTGTTCATATCCTGTGTGAACTCCCAAACATCCCCGCAAGCGTTGGCTTTAGGCGCGAGTTTAAATCCTTGTTTTGCAATCAAATAAATTACTTCGTATGTAGGAAGAAAGTATCCGGGATTAAAATTGATACCTCCCTTTCGTTTCCAGATTATTATTTGTCTAATAGGCAAATCAGAAACGATGTCTTGTCTATCTTGTAATAAACCATCCTGAACTCTCCACTTGTGATTGTAAAAAATTGCACCCGTGTCTTTAATTAGTCGAAACATTTCATTCAAACACTTTCTTTGCCACATCGCATATTCATCGTGAGGCATGCAGTCATTGTGGTGGCTATACCCCTGTTGCAAAGCAGCGCCAGCCCACTTTCCAGTTTTTGTGTTTGATTTCATGCCATTGCCGGTAGAGTTTTTTAAATTATAGGGTGGAGAAGTTATTACTAAATCAATGCTGTTGCTTGGTAACTGTTTCATTATATCTATGCAATCACCTTGAATGATTTTGTTTATGAAATCTGTTTTCAACTTGTCTGTGAATGTAAGCATAATCGTAGGGTTAAGATTTGTCAATCAGTTGTTTAAAAAAAATAGCTATTCAAATTAATTAAAATTTCTCCAATATCCAACATTCATTCTTAGTATAAAGGTGGGGGTTAAAAGTTACTTTCTGTTCTTTTCTGATTCTCCTTCCCAAGTGGAGCTGGGGAAGAAAAGAGGGAAACTTCTGACATATATACGAATTTTGAGAGATCTAGTTGAAGTCTCAGCTGTTCACTATTCTTTCTTTCAGCGCTTTAGCAACAGCTTCGGATTTTGAATGGACGTGCAGCTTATAATAGATATTTTTGATGTGATGTCTTACTGTACCCACGGTAATGAAAAGCTTATATGCAATCTCTTTATATGAATCTCCGTTACAAAGCAAATGAAGTACATCGAATTCCCTGTCTGTAAGTGCGGCATCTGATTTTTTCTGAAATGATGATACTATGAGCTTTGCAATTTTATAAGACATAGGCGCGCCTCCTTCATATATCTCCTTTATTGAATCAAGTATCTTTTCTTCGGAAGCGCTTTTATCAAGGTAGCCGCAGGCTCCTGCTGTTAAAGCCTGGAATACAAGAGTCAGATCTTCATGAACAGTCAGCATAATAATATCTATTTTCGGATATCTTTCTTTAATTTTTTTTACACCTTCAATTCCTGACATTCCCGGAAGCTCTATATCCATTAGCATTACAGAAGGCTTATTAAAAGCTAATTGAGCTATTGCCGATTCACAATCCGGAAAAATTCCGATACATTCAAAACCATCTGCTTCATTTATCATATCCCTTAAAGCTTCCCGGATAAGCCTGTCATCTTCAACTATAATAACTGATATCATCTATGCTGAAATTAAATTCGAAATATTAGTTCTCAATTTTATTTTTGTTCCGGTGTTTTCTTCCGACAGAATATCAACGCCTACATTTATCTGATGTGCACGGGAAAAAATATTTTTTAAACCGTAACCTTTAGGACAATCTGAAACATTAAACCCTATTCCGTCATCTTCAAGAATTATTTCAAGATCCTCATCATACAAATTGTATGTTAAATTCACATTCCTGCACTTTGAATACTTCAGAATATTATTCAGACCTTCTTTGAAAATATAAATCAAATGTCTCTTGCTGGTCATTGATAATATTATATTTCTGAATTCTTGGGTAAAGCCGTCAGATGAGAAATTAATTCCTGTGTTTTCAAACAATTCATTTCCAAAATCCCTGAGTCTGACGGCAAAATCATACAAAGTATCCTCGCGCGGATTCATTGCCCATATCAGGTCCTTTGCTCCGCTTTGCAGGCTGTTCGAAGTTTCCACAATATTATTCAGATCCTGGGTCAATCCGTTTGCAGAAGGTCTTAATTTCTTATTTATTCGCCTGCTGTATAATGATATTCTGGTGAGCTTATGTCCGAGTTCATCATGATAATCCCGGGATGCCTGCTCCCGCATAAGCTCTCGCTCCTTTTCCTTGATCTTTTCAATCTGCACCGAGTACTTAACTTTTTGTCTGAGTCGGTAATTATGCAATAAATAAATTATTCCTGTCACTGTAGATATTAGAAGAATATAAAACCACCAGGTTTTCCAGAATGGGGGAGTAATATTTATCATTATAGTGCTTACTTCCGGATTCCAGACTCCATCGGAATTAGTACCCTTCACCTTAAATGTATATTTACCGGGATTGAGATTTGTATAAACTACATTACTGGCATTTCCGGAATAAATCCAATCCTTATCAAATCCCTCAAGCATATATGAGAATTTATTTTTTTTGGGATTGGAAAAATCAAGAGAAGTAAATCCGATGTTAATCAGATTTTCCTTATAATTTAACTCCAGTTCTTTGACAGATGAAATATCTATTTCATTTTTATTTTGCTCGTCATACTTTATTAATGCTGTGAAAATTACAGGTGCGTTGAATGAACTCTGCTTTACATCTGCAGGATTAAAATAATTAATTCCATTTATGCTTCCGAAATAAATATCACCGTTTCCGTTTTTATAAGCGGAACCGTTATTAAACATATTACTGAGAAGCCCGTCATCGGTATCAAAATTCTTAAACTCTATATTATTACTGATAATAAACTTCGATAAACCTTTATAAGTGCTTATCCATAAGTCCCCGTCGGGCGAGCTTTCAAGTCCTGCAATTACATCATTTGGAAGCCCGTCTCTTTCTGTAAAATTAGTAAATGTATCTGACTTCTTGTCAAAAACATTTAACCCTCCTCCGGTTCCAATCCAGAGATTATTGCTAGCATCTTCACAAAAAGAAAATACATAACTGTTACTGATGCTTTTTGCATCGAAAGGGTTTTGCTTATAATGCTTAAACTGATCGGTGACTTTATTCAATCTGTTCAGCCCGTCATATGTACCAATCCATAACTCTCCATCTGAATCCTCAAACAGTGAAAGGACAAAATTTCCATTAATGCTGGCTGAATCTGTATCGGAATGAAGATAGCTGGTAAAGCTTTGTGATTGCTTGTTAAATTTGTTCAATCCGTTGTCCGTCCCGATCCATATTGTACCATCTTTACCAGTGAGGACATGAAGAATATTATTGCTGCTTAATGAGGCATTATTTTCAGGTTCATTAACGAATTTGGAAAAAACATTTGTAATCTTATTAAGCCTGTCAAGTCCCTTGCTTGTTCCGATCCACATATCACCATTTAGATCTTCCGAAATCGAATTTATTGTATTGCAGCTTATACTGTGAATATTCTTTTTATCTTCTGAATAGTTTGTAAAATTTTTGCCATAATCCTCCGATCGGAATAATCCGCTATTCGCTGTTCCGGCCCATAATGTATTGGACTTATCTGTTAAAATGCATTTTACATTTTCTCCTGTTAAAATATTCTTAAATTTATCCTCACGATAATAAAGCTTGTGAAGCCCGTCAAGATATGTACTGACCCAGATTACACCTGATTGATCTTTAACAAATGATAAAACAGTTTCCTGTTTGTTTTCTTTTTCCGGATATATTTGAATTCTTTCAAACTGTTTATTTGTTTTGTCAAATTTATATAATCCCTTCTGTGTGCCTACTAATAAATGTCCGGGCAAATCTTTTTCAATTGCAAAAACAAAGTCGCTTCCAATACTAAGACTATCACCGGGATTATTCTTAAATTTAATAAATTGGCCGGATGATTTATTAAACATATTTAAGCCTCCTCCGACGGTTGCAATCCACATATCCCCATCACTGTCCTTAAAGATTGCATTAACAAAATTATTACTCAGGCTTTTCTCATTAGATTCTTCATTTCTGTAATTTGTAAAAATTCCGGTTCTTTTATCAAATTTGTTTATTCCGGTAGCAACAGTTCCCGCCCAGATATTTCCGTCATTATCTTCTGCAAGAGATCGTATTCGATTTCCGCTTATACTTTCATGATTTAATGAATCATGCTTATATGAAGTGAATTTATTATTTTCAAACTTATTCAACCCGCCTCCTTCGGTTGCAAACCACATCACTCCTGCTTTATCCTGTAAAATTGCCCAGACGGTGTTACTGGCAATTGAGTTTACATTATCTGGTTCATACAAATATCTTGTAAATATTCCTTTGCTGCGGTCATATTTATTCAATCCTCCGTTGTAAGTACCAACCCATAAATTTCCATCCCTGTCTTCATAGATAGAAATTATATCGTCATTTGACAGTGAATTTTGATTAAGCGGATCGTAATGATAGGTCTTGTAATTAACTCCGTCATACTTAACAAGTCCGAACATAGTCCCGAACCAGAGAATCCCTTTGCTGTCCATGTAAGTACTATAGATTAAATTATTCGAAACTCCCTGTTCTAATGAGATATGCTCGACCTTCAGCTGAGACTGAGGTAAGGCTTTACCCGAGAAAAATAAAATAGCGAGCCAAATAACAAGATTTTTCATATTAAAAGTTATGAAGATTAATATTCTAATTCAATCTCATATATATGAGATAAGTAATGTGTATTGAGTATTGGGTATTGTGTATTTAACATTGTGTAACTCTTCTCAAGGGCATGCATCAAGCCTGTCTTTGCGAGACCCGAAATATATGAAAATCGATATTTATATAAAAGATGATGAACCCTATCTTGCGTAAAAGGTTATTAATGCAAAATAGCCGTGCGATACTGGTGTAAATTACCCGTTTGCGAGAATGACTCTGAAGATAAGGGAACGAATTCTTAATAATTTGAAGAAGAAAGCTCACATATTAGGTTACAACATAACTCCGATGGTGAATTAAAAGGGTTCATCAGTAGGAGTGCGGCGCTTTCCCGCACGACGAAGCAATCTCTCTTTTTATCTTTCTTCTGCGAGCAAAAGCCTGCTTTGCGAGGAGTGCGTGCCCTTTGCACGACGAAGCAATCTATATAATTTCCTAGATCTTGCTTTATCTGATCAGGCGTAGCGATACCAAATGCTTATGAAAATGAATTAAAATCCCATAAACTCCCCTCTCCTTTTTTTTGGAGAGGGGCAAGGGGGTGAGGTTAAATTCTAACAAAAATTATCAACTTACATTATTCCGTAAACCCGCTATTCACAAGCCTTCCCACAATCTTCTTCATTTTTGACTTTCAGAATCAAAGTAAAATTTCCTTTGACAAATAGAATTAAAGTTCATAATTTTGATAAATTCAACTTTGAAATTGACGGGAAAACAAAATTAGTTTACTAAATAATCAAAAAAGTGATTTTGTCATCCTGAACGAACGGAGCAAAGCGGAGTGAAGTGAAGGATTCAATCAGCAATCTGCGATGCTGAAAGAAGAAAAGTAAAATCTCAGAAATGTATAATTTAGGAACATCTAAGAAAATTTTATCTTGAGAAAAGAAACCACAATGCGATACAATGCTTCCGCAATTCGCAACAAAGAAAGTAAAATCCGGAAAGAAGTCTCCTGGCACGAAAAAGAAGAAACGGAGATAAGGTGAGAAGCAATTGTTTATCAGAATAAAGTAATTAAAAACTGGTACAATCATTCGGAACAAGCCAATTAAGCGAATTTACAAAAGAATAAAGAAACGAAACCATGGAACAAAGTCATGGAGCATAAGAGAAAAGTAATTTTACATAAGAGAAATCTCTGAAAAATTATTCGCGGAATACATTTACATAACCGCGAAGAGAAATTACACGAAAGCGAGAAGACAAAACAAAAGTGCGAAATGACTAAACTTAAAAGCGAACACTTCAAACATAAAATCTAAAAGTTCCTTTGTAATCGCGAACTCCTGAACGGTAGTGCGAACAACTGAAACACAATCGCGAACAACTGAAACACAATCGCGAACAACTGAAACACCACTGCGAACTACCTAAAATTAAAATCTAACAACTGAAAATCAATCGCGAAATGCTCAGACAACTGAACGAAAAGCCCAAAAGTTATCAAAATGTTCAGAAATATAGAAAAATAAAACATTGGATCCAGGACATTTAGTTTCTTGAATGTTCGGCATACCCTGACTTCAATTCCTTTTAAAAATCTCGGGAGTTGTATCCCCGCAATTTTTAGGGGGATCAAATCATCAAACTTCAGCTAAAGGGCATAAGATAAAAAACAAGAGGAAGATTTTTGCTTCGTCCAAAAAAACCAACTCTATATTATAACAATATAAGGATTCCCCCTCCTTTTTTTGGAGTGGGACCGAGAGGGAGGTCCGATATCTCTTTTAAGGGATTGAATTTTAAAGTCAAGTTTGCAAATTGGATGACCCGGAGGGTACTCCCGGACTCTAAAGATCGCGAGAATGACAGGCTTCGGGATTACTTTACTAAAACTCCCCCCTCCTTTTTTTGGAGGGAACTAAGGGGATGATCTGATTCCTCTTTTAAAGGGATTGAATTTTAAAGTCTAGTTTGCTGATTTTATTCCGACTCGCTAAGCCGGCGAAGCAGGCCAAAAGATTGCCGGAATGAAAGACTTCGGGATTACGTAAAATTGAATTCTCTCTTTAATTTCAATTGATTTTATTTTAGATATACCTTAGTTTGATATTACATTATAAGTAATACCTCCAAATGATTAATGGACCATACACGAAAAAGATTTTATTACAATAAACGGAAAAAAATAAGCCCACCTGCTACCACCGAACCTTCAACAAAGCCTGCTGAAATTCAAAAAAGAGTACCCAGGGAAAACATACAAGCTCCGAATGTAGTTAGAAATAATCAAATGATTTCCGTTGTCATACCTTTATTGAATGAAGAAGAGTCCCTTACTGAGCTTAGTTCAGGGCTGGAAAAAGTATTCGATTTTCTTAAATGCAATTATGAAGTAATCTTTGTAGATGACGGAAGCACCGATAATTCCTTTAATAGAATAAAGGAGATTCACCGGAAAAACCCGAAATTCCATTGTATTAAACTAAGAAGGAATTACGGGAAGTCAGCGGCGCTTGCCCAGGGCTTCAGGGCGGCTAAAGGCAACATAGTTATAACAATGGATGCTGACCTGCAAGATGACCCTTCGGAAATTCCCGAGTTGGTAAAAGTATTGAATTCCGGCTATGACCTTGTTTCCGGTTGGAAAAAAGTCAGATATGATCCATTTATTAAAAAACATACATCTAAATTATTTAATTATTTCACTTCAAAACTTTCGGGCGTAAAGCTTCATGATTTTAACTGCGGACTTAAGGCATACAAAAAGGACGTAGTAAAATCACTTAAGATTTACGGAGAGATGCATAGGTATATTCCTGCAATCGCACATTTGTCCGGTTTTAAAGTAACTGAAAAAGCAGTTAAGCATCATGCAAGAAAATACGGCATTACAAAATTCGGTGCAAGCAGGTTTATTAACGGGTTCCTTGATTTGCTTACAGTTGTCTTTACAAATAAATATATAAAACGGCCTCTTCATCTTTTCGGAAGCGTAGGTATTGCTACAATTTTTCTAGGCAGCACAATTACTCTTTATCTCATGGTTCTTAAATTTACAGAGGGAAGACCGCTTAGCGACAGGCCGTTATTCCTTATAGGCATATTTATGATAATAGTAGGGGTACAGTTTTTATCTTTAGGCTTGATTGCTGAAATGATAACAAAGTCCAGCGCGAAGGATGATTATGCTTTGGTAGAACTCACTCTCTAGTCTCTATAGTTAATTAATAATTTTCGAAATCCTTCTGAATGTCTGATTCTTTAATAAGTAAAAACGCAATCATCGGCGGCAATTTCAATATTGGCCGCTTCTCAATAATTGAAGATGATGTAGTTATTGGTGATAATGTACGGATTGACTCAAATGTTTTGATCGCTGCAGGTTCAAGAATTTCCGATAATGTAATAATTCATCATGGAGCTGTAGTTGGAACGACTCCTCAGGATCTTAAATTCGGCGGGGAGATCACTACACTCGAAATAGGTAAAGGTACCGTTGTACGGGAATATGTAACGTTGAACCGCGGAACAAATGAAAGCAAGAAAACGGTAATCGGAGAAAACTGTTTCATCATGGCTTATGCACATGTAGCTCATGACTGCCGGATCGGCAACAACGTAATAATTGCAAATGCGGTACAAATGGGAGGACATGTCGAAATAGAAGACTGGACAATTGTAGGAGGCTTGGTGCCCATACATCAGTTCACCAAAATTGGCGGGCACGTAATGATAGGGGGTGGCTTTCGAGTTGTAAAAGATCTTCCTCCTTATATACTTGCAGGAGGAACTCCTTTGAAGTATGAAGGTGTAAACGTAGTTGGATTGAGAAGAAGAGGGTTTACAAACGATCAGATACATTATATCAAAGAGGCATACGATCAGATATATAATTCCCAATATAACGTATCGGATGCCGCAAAGCTCATTAAAGAAACATTTGAGCAGACTCCGCAAATTAATAACATTCTGAATTTCGTTGCCCGGAGTTCAAGGGGTATTGTCCGAGGTTAATCCTTGAAAAATAATTACGAGATAAAATATCCCATACGTGATTACAGGAAAGTTAAAAATGTATTAAACACATTAACCCATTTTAGCAGACATACGGAAGAACAGAGTGACATTTATTTTAAAGTAAAAAAGGGCAGGTTAAAATTAAGAATAATTAATAACGATTCAGGCCATTTGATCTATTATGAAAGGGGTGAAAGCTCCGGCAAAAGAATTTCAAAATATATTATTTCAAAAACAGCCGACTTTACAGAGCTTATAGATATATTAAAGAGACAATTTGAAATTTTAATTTCAGTTCATAAAATAAGGGAAATTTTTATTTTTGAAAATGTCAGGATTCATCTTGATAATGTTAGACTCCTTGGAAAGTTTCTAGAAATAGAAATTATTTATGAAAGTATTTTGCAGGCTAAGAAGCAAATGAAAGAATTAATCTCTTTACTGGATATAAAGGAAAATAAATTGATCAAAGGATCGTATTCGGATTTATTAATTAACAAAAATTAAATGCCCTCTCAGCAGTCAGACAGCGTGAACCATATTACAACCAAAGTTCTTTACGCCATGAAACAGCGCGGTGAAAAGATAACGATGTTAACAGCATATGATTTTCTGACCGCAAAGTTTCTTGATGCAGCGGGAATTGAAGTTATTCTTGTCGGCGATTCACTTGGAAATGTAATCCAGGGAAACGAAACTACTCTTCCGGTGACACTCGAGCAGATGATATACCATACAAAAATAGTAAAAAGAGCTGTAAAGAATGCAATTGTTGTCGGAGACATGACATTTATGAGTTATCAGGTAGGAGTAAAAGAGGCAATCACAAATTGCGGTAGGGTCATGAAAGAGACAGGATGTGATGCAGTGAAAATGGAGGGAGGAGATTATATAGCCGAGACAATAAGAAGAGTTGTTGAAATTGGTATTCCTGTAATGGGCCATCTTGGACTTACTCCGCAATCTATAAATAAGTTCGGCAGTTATAAAACCCGCGGTACTGAAAAAGAAGAGGCAGATAAAATTTACAATGATTCACTTATGATTGAAAAAGCCGGATGCTTCGCAATTGTCCTTGAAAAAATTCCCGCGAAATTAGGGACTAAGATTTCGCAATCGTTAAAGATTCCGACTATCGGAATAGGCGCCGGACCAAGCTGTGACGGGCAGGTTCTTGTCACGCATGATATGCTTGGTTTAATTGAAGAATTCAAGCCCAGGTTTGTAAGAAGGTATGCGAACATGGCAACTGATACAAAAGATGCTTTTAAGAAATTCATCAAGGATGTTAAAGAATGTAAATTCCCATCGCAGAAAGAAAGCTACTGAGGTCCTATTATTATCAAATCTTTGTCATTCCCGCGAAAGAGGGAATCCAGAAAAACTGAGATCAAAACGGGAATGACAAAGAATATGACAACAATTTAAAAAATGGCAATTCAACCTGACTTCAGGACCGGTTTCGGATTTGACGTGCACCGATTTTCTGAGAAGGGGAAACTATTTTTAGGGGGAGTTGAAATCAAATACAACAGAGGATTAAAAGGACACTCGGATGCTGACGTCTTGCTCCATTCTCTTTGTGATGCGTTGCTCGGCGCTGCTGGGAAAAAAGATATAGGGAATCAGTTTCCAAATACAGATAATAAGTTTAAAAATATCTCCAGCCTGATTTTAATAAAGGAAACTTTTGAACTTCTTCAGAAAGATAAATGGATGGTGATTAATACCGATTCTGTTATTATTCTTGAAGAGCCCAAAATTTATGCCTATACAGATGACATGGTAAAAAATATATCAAAAATTATCGGGACTGACAACATATCCATAAAAGCCACAACTTCCGAAGGCCTTGGATACATAGGAAAGAAAAAAGGATGCGCGGCATATACTTCAGTGCTTATTTGCCGTTAAAATGTTATTGAAATTTTTCATAATTAAGCTTTATAACTTTTGGAGTTCCTTCAGAGTCTCGATGAGCTTCTCTTTCATTTCATAAACGTGACCCTGTCCAATAGCATCACGGATAAGGTTATGCCATTTATTACAGAAAGAAACAACTGGTTTATATTCTATGGGTTAATTTGGCTTTATCTTTTTATAAAAGGAGGCGCAAGAGGAAGAACTGCAGCTATGCTTATCCTTCCGTTAATACTCATCTCCGACCAGTCTGCAAATTTAATTAAACCATTTTTCCAAAGAATAAGGCCATGCAATGTTTTGCAGGATGTTCACATGTTAATAAACTGCTCCGATTCATTCGCATTTCCCTCCAATCATGCAGTAAACAATTTTGCGGCAGCAACGCTGTTTTCTCATTTTTATCCCGGGATGAAATATTTTTTATTTACAGGAGCTTTTATTGTTTCATTATCAAGAGTAATGTGCGGAGTTCACTACCCTTTCGATATCATCGCAGGCGCCCTTTACGGAAGCGCACTTGCTTTGATCCTTATTTATTTTTGGAAATTATTGAATAAAAAATTCAGGGTGCTGGAAAATTAATATTATTTTTTTTACATAATAGTTTATTAGTGTTTAAAAAATTTAACAGGAAATCTTTAATACTTACTCTGGCTGCGGGTCTATTCTACGGGTTATCCTTTCCTCCAATAAATTTCTCTTATTTAATCTTTTTTTCTTTTGTAATTCTTCTTGATATAACTTTTCGGTGCAGAAGCTTTAAGGAAATTTTCATAAGAAGCTATTTCGTTTTTTTCACTGCTGGTCTTGTCGCGATATCGTGGATAACATTTAGCGGCATGCGTCAAGACGCCGATTCTTTCCTGATATTCGCAGGCATCTTTGTCTTAATTGTTTACCCGCTTTTTTTTGTTCCTCCGGTAATACTATTTTATTACATCAATAGAAATTTAGCGGCGAGAAACCCTCTCAATCCAAATCTGTATTTATTTATTTTTCCTTTTCTCTGGACAGGTTTTGAATATCTTCAGACTCAGGGACAAATTAATTTCCCATGGTTGTTTGCCGGAAACACGCAGACTTATAATCTTAGCAAAATACAATTTGCGGAGTATACAGGTCTTTTTGGAGTGTCCTTCTGGATAAGTTTTACAGGTGCATGCTTATTTTTTTTATACAAAAGGATTTCAACCGGAGACTGGAAGCTGCTCTCTGCAAAATCAGTAATTACATTTTCAGCTATTGTCTTAATTTTTTTCCTGCCTGATATTTATACCTCTTACTTCAAGAGAGAGCTTCCCGATGCAGATAAAATCAAGATCGGCATTATTCAGCCTAACATAAACCCGTGGAAGAAATGGTCAGGTACACAAAATGATCTGATCTATAGTTACACTGACATGATAAGAAAAATTCATGCCGATGACAGCACCATTAAAATGGTTTTGCTTCCGGAGACGGCTCTGGCTTACTATTTCAGAGAAAAACGCTTTGAGGAACGATACGCAATAATAAAAGATCTCTGTGACAGTCTTAATCTGCCTTTGCTTACCGGAACACCTGATCTTCAGATATACGAAGACCAGTCAAAAGCCCCTAACGATGCGAAAATAATGATGAGGACAGGATTGAAATACGATACTTATAATTCCGCGGTATTGTTTGAACCTTTAAAAGAAAAAAACAATCTTCAG
>JBBSDT010000026.1:0-17285 GCA_038240405.1 Ignavibacteria bacterium | reverse complement strand
GTAATTCAGTAAGGCAAATGCTTACAGAAGTATTTAAAATTGATAAGAATAAGATTTCTGTTATACCAAATTTCGTTGACAGTCAGGAAGAAGAAAAAATTAAGAATGATGCTATTTATACTAAAAATTTGAAGAAAAAAGAATCCGGGACTATTATTTTATCCATCGGGAGATTCCATAAAGAAAAAAATTATCAAACATTATTAAACTCAATCAGTTTATTACCGCATTTTAACATTAAGCTTATTTTAGTCGGCAGCGGGTCTGAAATAGAGAATTACAAAAAAATAGTAAAAGAAAAATCACTGAATGTAGAATTTGTTATTCCTCAAAGAAATCTTACACAATACTTTGAACTGGCTGATATGTGTGTATTAAGCTCATTAAGAGATCCTTTGCCCGGATTTATGCTTCAGAGCGGCTTACACCGGAAACCATTTATCGGATCATGTGTTGATGGAATTGCCGAAGTTATAACTGATAAAGAAACAGGACTGCTATTTGAAATAGGTAATGAAAAGGAGCTTTCCCAAAAAATAAAACTCTTTATTGAAAATAAAAGTCTTGCACAAAAGTGTTCGGATACCCTTCATAAACTGGTAATGGAAAAATTTACTGAAAAAGTAGTTTTACCTCAGGTGGAAACGTTATACGAAGGTCTTTTTGCAGGAAAAAATTAATTCTTTTGAACAAAGTTGAATCAATAAATATATTCGGGATCAAAATAAACAACCTGACTTACAGTTCATTCTTAGAAAAAATAAGTTCAGGCATTACAAATAGCTCAAAACTAATAATCGGTTATGCAAATGCCGATACTTTAAATAAGGTTTACAAAAATAAAGAGCTGAAAAATATTTATGATACATTTGATCTGATTCATCCGGACGGTATAGGAGTTTTCATGGCATCCAAATTTTTATGGGGAAAAAAAGGTTTATCAAATAGACTAACCGGTTCAGATTTTTATCCCTTATTAATTAAGGAATCAATTGTCAATAATTGGAGATATTTCTTCTTCGGTCACAGCCAGGATATTCTGGAAAATATAAGGAAGGTCTATCCGGATTTAAATATATGCGGACTTCACGAGGGTTACAAATATTCTGACCAGGAAGTAATAGATCAAATTAATAGCGTCCGGCCTGATATAATCATAGTCGGATTAAGCTGTCCTGTACAGGAACGATGGATATTTAAAAATAAGGAAAAAATAGATTATAAGGTAATTCTTACTGTTGGAGAAGGAATAAAAGTTTTTGCAGGAAAAAAAATCAGAGGTCCTGTTTTTCTTCGCAAATCAGGACTTGAATGGACTGTGAGATATCTTCTCAATCCTGTTTCAAATTACCGGAAATATATCATAGGAGTGCCCTTATTCATATTTAGAATAATACTGGAAAAATTAAAATCTAAATAAAGTGAAATTTTTACTTAAAAGTTGTATATTGTTTGTCTAATACATCCTACAAACCTCAAAACAAAGGAGAGAATGGATTAAGCTTACGATATTTTTAAAACATCAAATTATCTGTCATCACTTATGAGAAAAATAATTTTGTTCTTCACTTTATGTTTTTTAATTGTAAATAATTCATTCTCTCAAAACTACAATTGGATTACCCCAAATAAAACTTATTTAAAGCTTTTCATTAATTCCGATGGCATTTACAGGTTAAACACTACCGATTTTTCGAATGCCGGAATAAATCCAGCTACAATAGATCCGAGAACTGTAAAAGTTTTATATAAAGGAAATCAAATCCCGATATTTTTCCATGGAGAAGATGACGGGTCATTTGACCCTGCAGATTTTTTTGATTTTTATGGAGTCCGCAACCATGGCGGAACTACATTACACCGGGATGCTTTTTCAAATTCGGTTGCGTACACCACTAATGAATATTACAATTTATATTCCGATACAAATGTTTACTGGATAGACTGGGGCGGAAGTAATGGCTTACGTATGGAAAGGTCCCTAACGCCTTCGTCGATAAATTATCCTGACAATTATTTTTTCAAGAAAGTACATTTTGAGAAGGACAATTTTTATACACTGGGAGAAACTACGAATTCTCTTACAGACTTCAGATATTTTAGCAATGAATTAGTAGTCGCTGAAGGCTGGTTCTGGCAAGGACTGACAACAGATCAAACACTATCTGATACTCTTTCAATAAGCGACTTAAATCCTGCTCCACATACTTGCAATCTAAAGCTTCTGGTATTTCCTGTTTCCTATAATCTGGCCGCGCAAAATGAACACCGCATTGAGATTAAGATTAACAATACAGTATATGATACACTTATATCCGACAGTCTCAGACGGATAGATACAACTATTGCTTTCCCATCCTCATTATTAACAAACAATTCTGTAAACTCGGTCACATTACATTATATTCCGGTTGGATCCGAATCATTTTATCCTTTTATAGACGTTGATTTTTTTGAACTCACCTATCAGAGGGATTTTACAATTAGAAATAATATACTTCCGATAGATCTGAATGGGGCGGATTCTACTTCAAAAAAGATAACGGTTACTGGAATTAATTCTGCAAATCCTATTAACATATATGACACAAAAAATAACATCCGGATAGAAAATTATTCTGTCAGCTCGAATATTTTGACCTTTAGCGGAAAAAGCAACTCTTCATTTCAAATTGTAAACAATAATATTACAAAAAAACCATTCAAGATAGTCACCAGGCAGGTTAAGGATCTGGTTTCAACCTCCAATGCCGCAGATTATCTGATAGTATATAATAAATTATTCGAATCACAATCAGAGCAATTAAAAAATCACCGGGAGACCTTTGATAATTACCGAGTAACAAAAGCTGAAATCCAGGATATCTATGATGTATTTAATTATGGACTGGAAGATCCTGCAGCGTTGAGAAACTTTGTAAAATATGCTTCCGAAAACTGGAAATCACCCGCAGTAAAATATTTGTGTCTTTTCGGTAGAGCTTCCCTCGATCCGAAAAAAAACAGTACTTCATCTGAATTTTACCAAAATTTTGTCCCAACTTACGGAAATCCTCCATCAGATGGTTATTTCGTAAACTTTAATATGGGAACATTCACTTATTATCACCAGCTCTCGGTTGGAAGATTACCTGTTTATAATACAACCGAGGCACAAAATGTTGTTGATAAAATTATTAATTACGATACACACCAGCCGGACAAATGGTGGAAAACATATCTGGCAATCACAGGAGGTCCGGATCGGAATCAACAGATATTGTATCAGCTTAAATCAGAAAATCTACTTAACAATTATATAAAACCGCCTCCATTGTCAATGCAGGTTGAAAGAATTTATCGGAATGACTCTGCGGGTTATATTACTTATAATTATAAAGATTCTATTAAAAAAGAAATTGACCGGGGAGCATTAATAGTTAACTTTATAGGACATGCTGCCAGCCAGGATTGGGAAATCGGGTTAGAAAATCCAAATACATTAAATAATGGCAATAAACAGCCATTGATTTTAAGCTTTACCTGCTTTACCGGAAAGTGTGCGGAGCCAAATTTCAGAAGCTTTGGAGAAAATTTTTTCCTTATACCAAATAAATGTGCAATAGGATTTGTCGGTACTACAGGCTGGAGCTTTTCGGGTAACGGAGATCAGTTTAATGATTATATTCATAGAAACTTTGCCAGAGACAGCGTAAGAAGAATTGGTGATCTTGTATCTTATGCTTCAAGAAGATTAGGCTCGGATTCGAGCAACTTTTTAACAAGAAACACCATTAATTGCTACAACCTTATTGGCGATCCTGCCACAAAACTTGTAATTCCCCGGACACCTGAATTTGAAATTAAACAGAATGATTATGCTCTTTCAAATCCTTTCCCTGCCCTTGGTGAAAATGTTAAGCTAACTATATTTCCAAAAAACCTTGGTACTTATGTAGATTCAATGAAAATAAGATTTCAAATACGAAAAAGCGGTGTTCCTGTACAAACAAAAGATACTTTGATAAAGCATTTTGCTTTCATTGATACTGTTAACTATTTTTTCTCTATAGATACCATTGGAAATTACAGCATGTCTGTTGTTCTGGATCCTGCGCGGACATTTCCCCAGGAATTTACAAATAATGATTCAATTTCTTTTGCTTTAACATTACGAAACCTTTCCTATGTACCGTTAAAGCCACTTAACAATTCACTGCTTAAAACTACAAGCTTCAAATTTACCGGTCTGAATCCTAATGTCAACCCTGTTAATAATAATATTAAATTGGTTTTACTCGTTGATACTTCAAAACTGTTTTCTTCTCCGATACTTCAGACTTTTAATAGCACCGGCCTTACCGGAGTTACAACCAGCTTTAATGTAAACATCCCGGTTCAGGATTTGAATACATTATACTTTCTAAAGACAAATGCAGTCATTAACGGAGACAGTTCCGGCTGGTCAGACATACAAAAATTTATTTATAATCCCGGAATAGGAGATAAAAGAGATGCGATTGCTGATTCGGTTTATACAATTTACACAGCAAAACCGCAGCAATATAATGAGCAGGACCTGGTCAATGTAAGCTACACTCCGGAAGGATTTGTTCTTAATAAAGCGCCGGGCAATTTATTTATAAGGTCTTACGGAAGCAACGGAAATGAAGCTTCTTTTTTTACAATTACTAATGTTAATTACTACAGCGATGGCGGCGCAAATGTAGGTTTGAATATTGCAAAGGTTAAAAAACTTACAGGAAGAGCGCTTGAGATAAGAAATTTTATCATGAACTCCCCTGCTTCATCAGATTCTGTTGTAAATTTTTTGAATACTTTTGATACAACTCAATATGTAATGGCATATATTGCGGCCTACGATGCAGTGAGTGACAGTATCAGGCAAAATGCAAAAGCAAAGTTCAGGGAATTTGGAAGCATATATCTGGATTCTGTTGTGGTTAATTTTTTTGATACATGGGCTTTCATCGGATACCTTGGAGCAAAACCAACTCAGACATGTGAACATTATCATTCCTTCAATTCAAATTCGATGTGGCAACCTTCCGAATGTCAGATCAATCCTTTTTTTCAGAGTACAAGCGGATCCGTATCGCAAAACGTCGGACCTGCGGACAGATGGAAATATTTTTCCTGGGAGCAGATACTCGCAGTTAATAGTTCTATTTCATTTGACGTTTATGGAATCAGCAGAGACAAAAAGTCAACTATACTTTACTCCAATCTTACTAATAATTCTTTTATAAATTTAGACAGCATTGATCCATATGTATATCCAAATTTAAGGCTGGAAACTAAAATGGCAATTGATACTTTGAACGGGTTTGATTCCCCTGTATTAAAATCTGTAAACACGAAATATATTCCTCCCGCTGAACTTGTAGCTGATAACTATTCTTTTAAAGGAAGTGATACCGTTGTACAGGAAGGCGACAGCGTAAGATTTTCGGTTAATTATTATAATGTTGGTTACATAGATGCCCCTCAGTATATAAGCCGGTGGTATATTAAACAACCGGAGGTAAGAGTGTTAAAAGAGGATACACTGAATTTGCTTCAGGTCGACAGCATGAGATCTTCACAAGTTAAATTTTCTACTTCCGGCTTGAGAAATAGTAAATCTCCATCTGACACATTAGATTTATATTTTGAATTAAAATTAGACGGAAACAGAAACGAAATATTTTCTTATAACAATACTGCGATTACCCGTTTTGTTATTCAGGGTGATACAGTGAAACCTTTGATAGATGTTGCTTATGACGGAATCAAAATTCAGAACGGGGATTTCATTCAATCAAAGCCGACAATAGTTTTTAAGATTTTCGATGACAGCAGAATGGTGATACACGATACTTCAAATGTAAAGGTGTTTCTTGATAATAGATATGTACCATATTTTATCAGTGGAATCAGAAACCCTGACTTGAATTTGACATTTCCTGATGACCGGTTTTTACAGGCAACAGTAACATATAAACCAACTTTGTCACAGGGTGAGCATAAGCTCAGATATGTTGCAAGTGATCTATCGGGTAATATTTCCGATTCAATTGTGAATATTGTTGAAGTAGATAATAATCTGAAAATACATGATATAGCAAATTATCCAAATCCCATGAAAACGGAAACTAATTTCATGTTTATGCTTTCAGGTGAACAAAATCCGACTACATGCAAAGTTAAGATTTATTCAGTTGCCGGAAGATTAATAAGAGAAATAAATACCCCGGCATATATAGGATATAACCACATATTCTGGGATGGAAAAGATAACGACGGAGATTTTATTTCCAACGGGACGTACTTATATAAGTTTATAATTGAAGGCAATGCGCAAGTTGAAACATCAATACAGAAACTTGCGGTGTTAAGGTAAGTAATCAGATAAATATTGAATAATAGCAGCATAGTTCCAAAAATAACAATTGACAGCAGAAAGAATCAGCCGCTTAATTTAAAAGAATTATTACATTATAAGGACCTTCTCTATTTTCTTGTAATTAGAGATATTACGGTTTTATACAAGCAGACAATCTTAGGTATCTTATGGGCTGTGGTAAACCCGTTATTCCAGATGGTATTATTCTCATTTATTTTTGGAAACCTTGCTCAGATTTCAAGTGACGGCATTCCATATCCTATTTTTGCTTATACAGCCATACTTCCATTTAATTATTTTTCTCAATCTTTATCCGGCGCAAGTGCGAGCCTGATTGGCACTGCAGGAATATTTACTAAAGTTTATTTTCCGCGGATTTTAATTCCTCTTACACCGGTAATTTCCAAGCTTGCAGATTTCTTAATTGCGTTTGTAATACTTATTATAATGATGGTTATTTATAAGATTGTGCCTAATCTAAACATTTTGTTTTTGCCGTTATTGATTATACTAATGATCATGACATCCTCAGGGGTTGGAATGTGGCTTTCATCCTTATCGATACAATACCGTGACGTAAAGTTTGCTGTCGGATTTATAATAACCTTTCTTTTATATGCAGCTCCGGTAGTCTTTCCGGCATCTCTTATTCTGGAAAAATATGGCTATACACTTTATCTGCTTTACGGGCTATACCCGATGGCAGGTGTGATAGAAGGATTTCGATCATCCTTATTAGGATTTAGGCCTATGCCCTGGGATTTAATTATGATGGCAAGCATTAGCGCCATAATTTTATTTTTTAGCGGCGCTCAATATTTCAAACGTACTGAAAGAATTTTCGCAGACGTTGCTTAAAACCTGAGATTAATCCAATTTAAAAAATTGTAAATGTCTGATATAGCAATAAAAGTAAATGATGTAAGTAAAGCTTACCTGATTGGATTAAAAGAGAACCGGAATGAAACGCTCTTAGGAGCATTTTTCTCCTGGTTAAAATCACCGGTTCGTAATTACAGTATCTTGAAAAGATTAAACACTTTTAATCATAATGAAGATACCGATGATTTATTCTGGGCTTTAAGAGATATTTCCTTTGAATTGAAGCACGGAGAGACTTTAGGAATTATCGGAAGAAACGGCGCCGGGAAAAGCACAATTTTAAAAATCTTGTCACGGATTACAAATCCAACATTCGGAAATGCAGAAGTCTACGGGCGTGTATCAAGCTTGCTTGAAGTAGGGACCGGTTTTAATCCTGAGTTAACCGGGAGGGAAAACGTCTATCTGAATGGCACAATCCTGGGAATGACTAAAAAAGAGATTGATAAAAAATTTGATGATATTGTTTATTTTTCCAACGTTGAGAAATTTATTGATACTCAGGTAAAAAAATATTCCAGTGGAATGAAAATCAGGCTGGCCTTCGCAGTGGCTGCAAATATTGAAACGGAGATTATGATAATAGATGAAGTACTTTCAATAGGAGATGCCGAATTTCAAAAAAAAAGTGTTAATAAAATGATGCAGGTTGCAAAAAGGGGTACGGGAGTTATATTGGTAAGCCATAATATGTTCCCTATTCAATCCATCTGTACAAGAACTATATTGCTTGAAAATGGCAGAGTTACAGCTAATGGTAAAACGGATGAAGTAGTTTCTAAATATCTCGGCGAACTCTATATGGATAAACTCTCACAGGAGTGGACATTCGAAGAAGCGCCAAGTACTCAATACATTAAGTTTGTGAAAGCAGAAGTGAGGCCATCAAACAATCATTATTCCGTTATCAGACCGGGAGATTCTTTTGAGTTTGAGTTTGGGTTTTATATTCTTTTTGAAGAGGAGAAAAACATCAACATAACTTTTCATTTAACTGACGAATATGAGTCTCTTGTTTTTGTCGGCAGCACAGCTCTTACAAACAGGGAGTTTATACTAAGTAAAGGATATGTAAAGGCAATTTGCCAGATACCTGAAAATTTATTGAATACAGGAAAATTCTCTATCAGTAAATTTCTTATAGTAAAAGGAATCAGCGAAGTTTTGTATGAACATAATGATCTCCTTACCTTTGAGGTCTCAAATTCTCTTGCGGATAAATACGGACGGCATTCCAAAATAGATGGTCTGTTAAAACCCAGGCTCAATTGGGAAGTACATGCCGGACAGGAAATCGAAGTATAGTTTAAAAGTCCTGCATTCTGTATTCTCAAAAAGTCAAATAATATAATGTCTATTTCAAAAGAAATACTGACCAATTCAAATGACCTTACTTTAAAAAATAACAGTTATCCGAATGATATTATAAAAAAAAATATCCCGCCTCTTACTCCCGATGGAAAAGCCTGGCCAAAAATATCAATAGTAACTCCTTCCTTTAATATGGCAGGATATATAGAAGATACTATCCTCTCTGTTATCGGACAGCAATATCCAAACCTTGAATATATAATCATAGATGGCGGCAGTACAGACGGTACTGTTGAGATAATAAAAAAATATGAAAAATGGATTACCTATTGGGTCAGTGAACCTGATAAAGGTATGTATGAGGCAATTCAAAAGGGGTTTAGCCGGACCACCGGTGAAATAATGGCGTATATAAATTCCGATGATAAATATCATCCAAACGCCTTCTTTTCTGTTGCAGCAATTTTTTCTTCAATGGAAGATGTAGAATGGATTTTGGGAAGAGCCACTTTTTATAACGATGAAGGAACAATCGTTGATGTAAAGGATTTAAGAAGATGGTCAAAGTTTAATTATTATCTCGGCGATTATAAATGGATTCAGCAGGAGTCTATATTCTGGAGGCGCCCTCTGTGGCTTAAAGCAGGTGGTAAAATTAATACTGAATTAAAATATGCAGGAGACTATGAACTATGGCTTCGTTTTTTCAAATTTGCAAAACTTTATTCAGCAGAAACCGTATTTGCGGGATTTCGCTTCAGAACAAAAGACCAGCTATCGCTTGAGAAAATGGATTCCTATCTGTATGAAATCGACCAGGTAACAAACCTGGAAAGTCTTCCCAGAGAGGATAAATATTCAATTAAAAAAATTAGATTTTTAGAAAATTTCGTGTTCAGGATTCCTTTAATAAAACGCATTAAAACATTCACAAGACATTACGAAAAGATTTTCGATTATCCTCCCCGGATTGTATATGATTTTATATATAGAAGGTTTTTTAGATATTAATTAATCCGTAACTATTGATAAACGTCACTAAAACTTTTCTTCCTCCGCTGGAAGAATATATAGAGAAGCTTAAATTAATCTGGGAAACCAGCTGGATTACAAATCAGGGACCTCTTGCAGAGCAGCTTGAACAACAATTAAAGGAATATCTTGGCGTAAAAAATCTCCTGCTGGTTTCAAATGGCACAATCGCTTTGCAAATTGCAATAAAGGCATTGGATCTGAGCGGAGAAATAATTACTACTCCATATTCGTATGTTGCTACGACCACTTCAATTCTTTGGGAAAATTGCGTCCCTGTTTTCTGCGATATAGAAGCCGGTTCTTTTTGTATTAATGCCGACCTGATAGAAAAAGCAATTACGCCTAAAACCAGTGCGATTTTGCCAACCCATGTTTATGGTTTTCCCTGTGATATAAAAAAAATTAAGGATCTCGGTGAGAAGTACAACTTAAAAGTAATTTATGACGGCGCGCATGCATTCAACGTTAAGATTGATAATAATTCTATCTTTAATTTCGGAGATATTGCTACTGTCAGCTTCCATGCAACTAAATTATTTCATACTGTTGAAGGAGGTGCAATAATTACAAATGACGATAAGCTTGCAGAAAAAATTTATCTGTACAGGGCGTTCGGGCACTTAGATGATAATTATTATACGATAGGCATAAACGGCCGCACCTCTGAATTGAATGCAGCGATGGGAATATGCAACCTTTCGCGTGTAGAAGATTTCATCAAGCATAGAAGAGCCCTGAATGAACTTTACAGATCTTTGCTTGATAATTCTCCGGTCCAATTTCCTCAAATACCCGGCAATATCGATTATAACTATTCTTATTTTCCCGTTTTCTTCCCTTCAGAAGACAAAATGCTGATCACAAAAAATTTTCTTCTTGAGAAAGGTATTAATACAAGAAGATATTTTTATCCTTCTTTAAATAAACTTCCATATATCGAAGCAGTTAACTGCCCGGTTTCTGAAAATATCGCCGGGAAAGTATTATGCCTGCCTTTGTATCATGAGTTGACATTTGAACAGGTCAGAGAGATTTGCAGCCTCGTGTCCGAAAGCTTTTATCTTTATAACAGATAATTATGAAAGCTACAGGGCAAGACCTCCCGGTATCACCCGGATATATGCCCCAATTGGACTCACTTCGTGCTATAGCAGTTTTGCTGGTTTTATTTGAACACTGGGCTCCGGAAAATAGCGTCTTAAAATTATTACCTGTTGGAATGATAGGGGTAACATTATTTTTTGTTCTTAGCGGATTTCTCATTACTCAAATATTAATAAAAAGCAGAAATCTTTCTGAAGAAATGGATAGCAATAAGATTCATTCTGCCAAACAGTTTTATATCAGGAGGACGCTGCGGATATTTCCTATTTATTACATTACAATTTTTATACTTTATTTTTTTAATATTCAGGATTTACGGCAGAAATTCTTATGGTTTCTTTTTTACGCCTCAAATTTTTATTTTTATAATATTCACAATTGGGACGGAAGTTTATCACATTTATGGACACTTGCTGTTGAGGAACAATTTTATATAATCTGGCCGTTTATAATTTTATTTATACCCAAAAGGCTTTTATTAAGATCAATAATATTTGTAATTTTTTTAGGACCGCTTTTCAGAATGGTCTTGTTTTACTTCAGTGACAGGTCAGACTGGACTGTTTCCTTTATTCATGTCCTGACTCCGTCCTGTATGGATTGTTTCGGACTGGGAGCTTTGCTTGCATATTTCAGAATTAATGAAAATAAGTCATTTATTCTCCGGAATAAGCCGGCGCTGATATTTTTATCATTAAATATTCTTTCTATTATTATCTTACTTTTTTTTGAAGAAAATATATTCAGTGTTTTTCTTTTCAGGTTTAATATTTCTGCAATCTGTTTATTTATTATTTCAAAAACCAGCCTTGGCTTCTCCGGTTTTTTAAAAAATATTTTTGAAAATAAAATCCTTATGTATCTTGGAAAAATAAGTTACGGACTTTACCTGTTTCATAATTTTATTCCGTTAATTTACAGCGCTTTTAAAATGCCTGCAATTCAGGATGCTTATTTGAAGTTTATGGTTCAAGTTTCAATTTTAATATTCATCTCTTCCGTGTCGTGGTTTCTGATAGAAAAGCCGATAAATAATTTGAAGAGATATTTTTCATATACTCAATGATTTAAATACTGAATGACTAATATCCCGAAAATCTAGCCTAATAATCCTAGGGACTCTTTAACTCAATAAATTTTTACATTGCCAGATAATACAATTTCCGATAACATACAAACAACACCCCGGACAGGATATATGCCGCAGCTTAATACTCTCAGGACATTTGCTGTTCTGCAGGTGTTGGTGTCACATTGGTTAAATCACAATGACTTTATTAACCTGATTCCGCTCGGCAGTACAGGAGTCATATTATTTTTTGTCTTAAGCGGGTTTCTCATAACTCAGATTTTGCTGGAAAGCCGTATCTCAGCCGAAGCAAAAAATCAGAATAAATTTCACGCAATAAGGCAGTTCTATATAAGAAGGACACTGAGAATATTTCCGATTTATTACATAACTATCTTTATTCTTTTTATTTTTAATATTGGTGAAATAAGAGACAGCTTTTTATGGTTCTTCTTTTACTCATCTAATTATTTTTTCTATATAGTGCATGATCTCACGATTTGGCATGGTCCTCTTGCCCATTTATGGACACTTGCAGTTGAAGAGCAATTTTATATCATCTGGCCGTTTATAATAATGTTTACACCGCGCAAATATTTATTTAAAGCTATTTTACTTATAATTTGCCTTGGACCGGTCAGCAGAATATTTTTCTTTATTATAAACCAGAATTCACCTGCATTAAGTTTTTATACTATTCTCACCCCTTCATGCATTGATATTTTCGGATTGGGAGCGGTACTCGCATACTTCAAGGTTTACAAAAACAAAGTTTTGCAGTTCAAAACAAAGGGAATGGTAATTTTTTTAATCATATACGCTATTGTTTTCACTACCCTTTTACAATTTCAGGTAAGTTATATCAGCCCTATATTTTTTGCTTTCAATATTGCATTGCTCGCCTTCTTTTTAATTGCAAAGGTGAGCGTTGGTTTTAAGGGATTTCTGAAAATTATTTTTGAAAACAGGGCTCTGATTTATCTGGGACAGATAAGCTATGGATTGTACCTGTATCATCCCCTTCTGGCGAGAGTGTTTTTAAAATTTGAATTTCCTTTTCATAACATGTATATAAGATTTGCGATCCAATCTGTTGTGCTTGTTATTGTAGCTTCAATCTCATGGTTCCTTATCGAAAAACCAATAAATAATTTAAAGAAACATTTTTCCTATGACTAATTATAAGATCTAAAACATATGAATTCCTGAATGAGAAAAAATCCTGTTATTACAATTGTCGGAGGAGGGTTTTGCGGATGTAATATTCTAATCCAGCTTATAAAGCAATCCGGCATACCTATTCATATAGTTTTGGTTAATAAAGAATATCCCGTTTCAAAAGGATTGGCATTTTCGAGCTACAATTCCGAACATGTTTTGAATGTCCCGGCTGCCAAAATGAGTGCAGTTGCTGATGATCCGGATAATTTTCTTGATTGGATAAGATCAAAGCCGGAATATTCAAAATATTCCGGTGAGGATTTAAATGGAAATTTTTTGCCCAGAAATATTTACGGTCATTACCTCGAGGACCTTTTCAATACCAGTATCAGGAATCTTCCCGATAATATTACCTTAGAAATTATAAATGATGAAGTTGTCGATATAATCCCCTTCGATTCAAGATCAAAGGTTATACTTAAAAATAATAAATCAATTGAAGCCGACAGAATTGTCCTTGCACTTGGAAACTTTAACCCGGATAATTTAAAAATAAATAATAAAATTTTTTATGATTCGAAAAAATATTTTCAAAATCCCTGGCAAGAAAACGCAGTCGAGGGAATCTCCGACAAAGATAACGTATTAATATTAGGAACAGGACTAACTATGGTCGATATTGTTCTAAGCCTGATGAATAAACCTTTTACCGGAAAAATTTATGCTATATCAACGAAAGGGTTTTTTCCTTTATCCCATAAAAAAAGAGAACCTTATACTGACATCCTTAAAGAAATTCATCCTCCTTATGAAATATTGAATTTATATAACACCTTCAGAAAACATATTAAAACGGTACTTGCAAAAGGAATAACAGGAGAGGCTGTTGTGGATGCAATCAGACCAAGAACCCAAGAAATCTGGATGAGCCTCTCGCTGAACGACAAAATAAGATTTATGGGGCACATAAGACACCTTTGGGGAGTGGCGAGACATAGATTACCTAAAGAAATATTCGATATGATGCAGAAAAAAATACAGGAAGGCAGCCTTGAGATCATAGGAGGAAGATTACAAGATTTAAACGAAAAAAATGACAGCATTTATGTAACTTTCAAAGAGAGAAAGTCGCAAAAAAATAGAGAAGTTATTGTGAATAGAGTAATTAATTGTACCGGACCTGCAACCGACCTTGAAAAAATTGATCAGCCTCTTATCCGGAATCTCTTAAGCAGGGGAATGATAACCAATGATGAAATGAAACTGGGACTGAATGCATTGCCTGACGGAACGGTTATTCAGAAAGATAATTCTTTGTCACCCATGCTTTTTGCAATGGGTTCAATGCTAAAGGGCATATTATGGGAAACTACCGCCGTACCTGAACTAAGAGTGCAGTCAAAAAACCTGGCTTCAGAATTGATCAGACAACTTTCTTTGAAGAAGAATGTGAATGTTTAATTGGATTCTTTAAATTCGTTTATCTCCTAATAAATTTTCAAAATCAATCTAAATAATTACAATTAGTACTCTGCCAAATATTCCTCCCAGCTCAAACTCTTCGTTTAAGCAAAAAGTAATCAGCCAAATGAATGCTATTGCTCTGAAGCGTGACAAATGGATTAAAAAGAATAAATTTTATTATGAAAATTTGGTTAAATTTCTGAAGTTTAATATTCCTGAAGGAAGTAGTGTAATTGAAATAGGTTGCGGAACAGGTTATATATTAAATAAACTGAAGCCTTCACGGGGAGTTGGTATAGATATTTCTGATGAAATGATAAAAACAGCCAGAGAAAAAAATCCTGAATATGCTTTTTATGTCATGGATGCTGAGAAAATTACATTAGAAGAAACTTTTGATTTTGTGATTATTTCTGATACAATCGGATATCTTGAAGATGTACAAAGATCATTCGATCAGATTCTGAAGCTATGCAAAAGCGAAACCAGAATAATCATTACTTACATAAATTTTTTATGGCTTCCTATTCTGAATTTCGCAGAATTTTTGGGATTAAAAATGCCTCAGGTAAGGAATAACTGGCTGGATATTGCTGATATTACAAATCTGCTGCAGCTGAGCAGCTTTGAAATAATTAAAACCGGAAGAAAGTTTTTAATGCCTTTTTATATTCCTTTGATCTCGACATGCATAAATAAATTTTTCGCGAACCTTCCTCTTATTAATTATCTCTGCCTTAACAAGTTCATAATTTCTAAAATTGAGCAGCCAGAAAGTTCCTTAAATACCGTAAGTGTTATTGTCCCTGCAAGAAATGAAAAAGGTAATATCGAAGAGATTGTCAGAAGAATCCCACATATGGGGGAGCATACGGAAATCATATTTGTTGAAGGAAATTCCGCCGATAATACATTTGATGAAATTAAATCAGTTTGTAATAAGTATTCTAAAGAACTTGATTTAAAATTTGCCATACAGGATGGCAAAGGAAAAGCAGATGCAGTAAGAAAGGGTTTTGAACTGGCAAAATGTAAAATCCTGATGATTCTTGACGCTGATATGACTGTACCCCCTGAAGAATTATCAAAATTTTACGAAGCCCTGGTAACAGGTAAAGGAGAGTTTATCAATGGCTCCAGATTAGTATACCCTCTGGAAAAAGATGCTATGAGAACATTAAACATTATGGGCAATAAATTTTTTTCAATAATGTTCACATGGATTTTAAACCAAAGGATTAAGGATACACTTTGCGGTACCAAAGTAATTTCAAAAAAGAATTATGAAAAACTTAAAGAAACGAAGAAGTTCTTGGGAGATTTTGACCCATTCGGAGATTTCGATTTAATATTCGGAGCATCAAAACTGAATTTGAAATTCTCTGAAATACCAATCAGGTATAAAGCAAGAATGTATGGAGAAACGAACATTTCCCGATTTAAACATGGATGGATGCTTCTGAGGATAACTTTTTTTGCAATGCGCAAATTCAAATTTACTTAATTTATGAACAGCATTCTTGTCAGGCATAAAGAGATCTGGAAACAGAAAAAAATTCTGAGGCTGATTTATGAAGAATGGTATAAAAAAATAATTAAAGACTTAAGCAGCTCCAGGGGAAAGACCGTTGAACTGGGCGCTGGCAGCGGGAATTTCAAAGAATATAAGCCGGATATAATTTCAGCGGATATTGATGATTGCGAATGGCTGGACATGTGCTTTGATGCTCATAAGATGCCGTTTGAGGAGCAAAGTCTGTCGAATATTGTAATGATTGACGTTTTGCATCATTTATATAACCCGGTAACATTTTTAAATGAAGCAGGCAGGGTTTTAAAAAAAAGCGGCAGAGTAATCATGCTGGAACCGTTTCCATCTGCTTTTTCCCTGATGATTTATAAAAGATTTCATCCGGAACCATTCATATTTGATGTGGATTATTTTGCTAAAAATGCTTTGCAGAATAAAGATCCCTGGGATTCCAACCAGGCAATACCCTATTTAATTTTTTTTAAGAACTTAAAAAGTTTTAAGAAAATCTTTGGAGATATTTTCAAAATAGTTAAAAAAGAGAAATTCAGTTTTATTCTTTACCCGGCATCAGGAGGATTCGAAAACAAGCAAAAGATACCTGATTCCTTGATACCGTTATTTAAAGGATTTGAGAAAATCCTGACACCCCTGAAATCAGTTCTGGCTTTCAGATGCTATATTGTTTTAGAAAAAATAAGTTAGTATGAAAGATTAATTACAATAAAACCTGAGAGTAAAATATATTTATATTGGATCTAAAGTGATTTCATAGATTGCTTCTCCCTTGGGATTAGAATAGAGAATTTTATAGGAAGCATTTTTTCTTATAATAGTTTTTAAATATTCTATAAAATCCTTAATTACACTTTCATTAATCGATTGGAAAATAATCATACTGCTTTTCTCTAAGCCGGATTTAATATAATTTATATCCCATACATCATAAAAATTATTATCCCATCTGTCATAATAAAAACTATCAGGGTATTTTTTCCTAAGGATATCCATATATCTTTCATACTGTGTTCCTGCATAAAATGCTCCTAAATATAGCGCAAACTCCCTGCTTGAGGCTCCGTAGGAACTCACTTTAATCGTATTCTGATATTTTTCATCTAAACTATCAATCATACTTTGTGATTCATTTCTTAATCCTACATTTTTTTGTAATCGCTTTCGTACAGGCAGCAGCTGGAAAACAAATATTGCAAGCATAACCGATAAAAAAGTATAATTTAGATATTTCTTTTTAAAAATATCAACCGGCAATGACCTTGCAATTAAATAAACAATCAAGATGCCTGTCATACTTAGCATAAATGCTGGGATCATATAATGCT
>JBBSDT010000025.1:0-17721 GCA_038240405.1 Ignavibacteria bacterium | reverse complement strand
TTACAGAGATGAAAAAATTTGTATTTGAATGTACCGACTATAAAAGTCATAAAGAAGTGAAGAGTTCAACTTACAAATTCCTAAGGTATAGAAACAGAAGAAATAAAAAACGTAATCTTATTAAATTGAAACGGCACTAGTAATTTTTAATTCGAAATTGATGGTTGTATTTGGATTAAAAGGATTTGGGAAATTTTGAAATAGAGTAAATTTATCAGGTATAATTATATTAACTTGATTTACATTAGTATAAACAGTTGAATCATTTCCTCCAGTAATAGTATGAATGCCACTGAATGGGTAATAGGCCCATCCCTTTTGTTTATCAACAAAACTTATAAAAAAATACCTGAAAATATTTATTAAAGTATCTTGGTTGTTGATATCCCCATGTTTGCCCACCATTTGTAGTTTTATAAATTAAACCTCTAAATCTATTATTTCCATAAAATGCAATGGCACCAACTCCCCAAATTGTATCTCTATTTATATTTTCAAAGTTATTTATTACTGAAGTGGAAATAATTCCACCTTCGGGTGGCAACCTTTGAGGTGTCCAGTTTAATCCTCCATTAGTTGTTTTAAGCATATTGCCATTTGCCAACCAACCATTTAAACTGTCAGTAAAATACATATCTTCGAATGAATAATTCCCTACACTAAACCAGTTCTCACCACTATTTGTTGTTTTCCATAATGCGTTTTGTACATCAATATCTACAAATCCAATTCTGTTATTAAAAAAATATATATGTTTTGCTGAAATAGGAAATTGTCTTGTCCAGCTTGCCCCTCTGTTTATTGTTCTATAAACACCTCCAGTTAAACCATCATTATCAACTAACCAGATCGTATCTTCGTTTAAGACCTTCATATCGTTGTAAAAGGCTGTGAAAGGACTATTTACTAAAAACCAATTAACCCCTGAATTAGTAGTCTTATACAACTTTGGAGTTCCTCCTCCTGTTCCACCGCATGCAAATCCAATAGTAGAGTTTAAGAATGTTACTTTGCTAAGATCCATCTTATCTTTTAAAACAATCCTCCAGTTATCCCCACCATTGGTTGTTTTCAAAATATAACCGCTATCACCAGGCATATTATTATTTGTAACAGAATATCCATTCAAGCTATCAGTGAAAGCAATAGATGATATTGGTTGCCCATTCAAATCAGGCAGAAACTGCTGATACCAGGCACTTGGAGGATTATGAGCAAAGTTGAAGGCAATAATGAATAGTGTAATGCTGAAGTAAAATAGTAAGGTTGACAATCTGTTTTTATCCATAACATTTCAGATTTTTTTTTAATCAAACGTATCGAACAAATTACTCAGAATCAATTTCTAAAGTACTCTTTACAGGAGTTTGGAATTGTATTTATTTTTGAAAAGCTTGGAGGGATTATGGAAAGCTTTTCGTTCTTTACGATAATAACAAAAAATTGGTATATGCAATATAAGAAGGAAGGATTTAATTGTCAAATTGATTTATATTTTTCTTGTTTTCAACCACTTGTTGAAATTACGGATAGGAGAAGAGGAAACGAGGGATATAAATATAATTCTTATTGGTTTGAAAAATGGCGCCAGGTTATGTAAATTAAATATTCGGAGCGTAGCGTAGCCCGGTATCGCGCCAGTTTTGGGAACTGGAGGCCGCAGGTTCGAATCCTGCCGTTCCGACACAGAAGTTGAAATCAAAAATCTTATAGTTATTGCAGGTCCTTGGAATTATTTCAAGGACTTTTTTATTTTGTATCTGAATATTGTATAAGCTTTTAATAAGACCCGTATTATTTTTATTTGATGCTGAAACAATACATGATTTCGTTTTAAAATTTTTCTCAGAAGCTGCCTTTCTTTTTCCATTATTAAGTAAGATTTATTCTCCTAAAAAGAATACTGAGGTTAGTGCCGGTCCGATGGTATTCAAAAACAGTATTGGCCTTGCCGCCGGATTTGATAAGAATGGAATAGCGTTAAGATTATGTCAGGCGCTGGGTTTTTCACATGTTGAAATCGGAACAGTTACTCCTCTTGCTCAAAAGGGAAATTCCCGGCCAAGAATTTTCCGTCTTAAAAAGGATTCAGCAATTATAAACAGGCTCGGATTTAATAATCAGGGGGCAGATGCAGTCGGGAAAAATATTCTTAACTCAAGGAAATTTATTAACCCGAACTTTATCATAGGCGTTAATATCGGGAAGAATAAAGATACTTTAATTAAGGATGCCTTCAAAGATTACACTATGTGTTTCAAAAAATTATATGATGCCGCGGATTATTTCACGCTGAATGTATCTTCGCCTAATACAGAAGGACTGCGGGAACTCCAGGAAGAGCGATATCTCGATAATCTTCTTTATGAAGTACAAAATTTAAACAAAGAAATTTCTAAATTAAAAAATTCGGCATTAAAGTGTATATTTCTTAAAATTGCTCCGGATCTAACTGATAGTGCAATTGAAACAATTTTTAAATTAGCCGTTAAGAATAAACTAACGGGTATTATTGCGACGAATTCCACAGTGAAAAGATTGAATTTAAAAGAACAAACTAATGAACAGGGCGGATTGAGCGGAAAGCCTTTGAAATCAATGTCGGATAAAGTTCTTGAAAAGTTAGACAGTTATAATAAGAACGATTCTTATCCTTTAATTCTTATCGGAGTCGGAGGTGTTTTTAGTAAGAAAGACTTTGAAGATAAAATAAGTTCAGGGGCGAGTCTGGTTCAGATATATACCGGTTTTATTTATGAGGGTCCGGGGATATTAAAGAGAATTCTTTCCGGATAGTCTGAACCTTGATTTACTTGATTATAGGATTTCTTGATGTTTATTGGATCCCCGCTCAAAAGATTGCGGGATTGACAGTAGAGGGATGTTGGTTTGATCCCCGCGAAAAGATTGCGGGGATGACAGTAGAGGGATGTTGGTTTGATCCCCGCGAAGAGATTGCGGGGATTTACAATTTATTATTTAATATAGTTTGAATTCACTTTTAGGAGCTCCGGTAACTATTACACTTATTTTTGCGAATACTGCGATTTCGCTTTGGGCGTTTTATAGTAATCCGATTTACTTTGAAAGATTTTCGGAATGGCCTTACCAGATAATCCACGAAAGAAGATACTATCAAATTATCACATCAGCTTTTCTTCATGCTAATTTCATGCATCTTTTATTTAACATGTTTGCCCTCTATACATTCGGAAGTTTTCTTGAGAGCTATTTTATAGAAAATCTTGGCAGCTTTGACGGCAGCATGTACTTTTTTCTGATCTATTTTATAAGCCTGCTGTTTGGCTCCATCCTCACTGTAATTTTTCACTATCAGAACCCTAAATATGTTGCTGTAGGAGCGTCCGGTGCAGTTTCAGGCATTGTATTCTCCTTCATAATTTTCTTTCCAAAAAGTATGCTGTATGTTTTTTTCATCCCTATGCCGGCTTACCTGTTTGCAGTCTTATGGATCGCATTTTCGGTATATGGAATGAAAAGCAAGATGGGAAATATTGGCCATGAAGCACACCTGGGAGGAGCAATAGGAGGATTTGTATCTACACTTATACTTATAAATGGAGCAATGCGGGTGTTGATGAGTCATTTCAGTTAATCTGTTCCGGTTATCCCGGATATTCCTGCTAACATTCATAATGAAATTGTTTTTATAAAGTAATAAAATTATTTTAACCAACCTTAATTTAAAACAACTTAAAACCATATAATGAAGAACTTTTGCAGAGCGCTTACAATATTTTGTTTAATAGCAGGGATTGGAGCCATATTCTCCTCATGCAATAAATCCGGCTCGAATGAGATTTTAATAGGCGAATATGAATCTCTTACCGGAAGCGAAGCAACTTTCGGACAATCATCTAATAACGGCCTTGTACTTGCAGTTGAGGAAATAAACAAATCAGGCGGAGTACTGGGAAGGCAGATTAAACTTATAACAGAAGATAATCAGGGAAAGCCTTCGGAAACTCAAACTGTTGTGCAAAAACTCATTAACAGAGATAAAGTTGTTGCTATAATAGGCGAGGTTGCCTCATCCAGAAGTAAAGCCGGTGCACCGATTTGCCAGCAGAATAAAATACCAATGATTACACCAGCTTCTACAAACCCGGAAGTTACTGCCATAGGGGATTATATTTTCAGAGTCTGCTTCATAGATCCTTTTCAGGCTACAGTAATGAGCAAATTCGCAATCAACTCAATGAAGGTAAAGAAAGTTGCACTTTTGATAGATCAGAAAAATGCATACTCCACTGGTCTTGCGGATAATTTCAAGAAAGTATTCACCAGTATGGGAGGAGAGATAGTAGAAGAGCAGAAGTATTCGGCGGGAGATAAGGATTTTAAAGCCCAGCTTACTGCAATAAAGGCAAAGAATCCGGAAGCAGTTTTCATTCCGGGATATTATACGGATGTTAATTTGATTTCGATTCAGGCAAGAGAAATAGGACTGACCTGTCCTCTATTCGGAAGCGATGGCTGGGAATCCGAAAAGCTGACGGAAGGGAAGGCAAAAGATGCTCTTGAAGGAAGCTTCTTTTCTACACACGTATCTGTAGATGATCCATCACCAAGAGTTCAGGACTTTATAAAAAAATATAAAGCGAAATATAATAAAGAACCCGATGCAATGGCATTCCTTGCTTATGATGCAGGCATGATTTTATTTGATGCAATGAAAAGAGCGAATTCGACAGAAGGGGAAAAAGTAAAAAATGAGCTGGCAAAAACGAAAGATTATCCTGGCGTAACAGGTATTATCACAATGAATGATCAGAGAAATGCAATTAAGCCTGCTGTAGTTCTTGAAGTTAAGAACGGAAAATTCGTTTACAAAGAAACGATAGCGCCATAAAATTTATTATATATCGAACACTGTCTTTGTCAGAAGCCGAGCTTTTTCCTGACAAGTATTTTAATTAAAACCCAACCACCCATGCCCCCTCCTTGAAAAGGAGTGTGTCTCAAAACTAACCCACTACCTACAAAGCCCCAACTTTGTAAGTAAAACTAGCACAGAATTAGACCTTCCCAAGCTGGGGCTTGGGAAGGAGAGATGTTCTGAGACAAACTCAAAAGAAAGGAGGGAGTTCAAAGGAATTTATGAGAATATATACCTTCTTCTTTTTCTACTAAGGAGGGACGCGGGGGTGGGGAATGAGTTTTGAGCCAAACTTTCGGAAAAGAACTATGTGGCTCTAAATACTTATTAAACTTCATAAACTTCCTCTATGGCAGAATTTATACAACAGCTCATTAACGGATTATCACTCGGAAGTATTTATGCTTTAATTGCTTTGGGATACACGATGGTGTATGGGATACTTAAGTTCATAAATTTTGCTCACGGAGAAATATTCATGCTCGGAGCATTCTGCGGTTATTATCTTGCGAGAGCTTTCGGGGTGACAGCTCCTTCGGTTCCGATGGCATTGGTAATTATGCTGCTGACTATGATATCAACAGCTACGATCGGAGTCATTATTGAAAAGCTCGCTTATAAACCTTTAAGAAATTCTTCCAAGCTGACCGTACTTATTACCGCAATAGGCGTTTCCCTTTTCCTGCAATATACGGGACAGCTGGTGTTCGGCGCTGATCCGAAATCTTTTCCAACTATTATAGAAAATGTCAGCTTTAATATTCTGGGGGCGACAATCGGCTCGAACCAGATTGTAGTATTGGTTTCTACTTTAGTATTAATGTTTGCATTAAGAATAATTGTGATGAGAACAAAAATGGGAATTGCAATAAGAGCCGTATCAAACAATCTTACTGCGGCTTCCCTGATGGGAATCAACATTAATAATGTTATCTCCTTTACATTTGTTATTGGCTCATCCCTGGCAGGCGCTGCCGGAGTACTTTACAGCATAAACTATCCAAGCATAGATCCCTTAATGGGAATGCTTCCCGGTTTAAAAGCCTTCATAGCGGCAGTATTGGGGGGTATCGGTAATTTTCCGGGCGCTGCTATCGGCGGATTAATAATCGGACTTGTTGAAACATTTACGGTCGGTTATTTATCTCCTACCTACAGAGACGCTATAGCGTTTGCAATACTTATTATAATACTTCTTGTAAAGCCCACAGGTTTATTCGGAAAGAGGGATGTAGAAAAAGTGTAGACCGGTATTCTTTAATGCTCAATGGTCTAAAAAAACAATAAGATAATTCAAACTTCTTTAAGTCTTCTGGAGATATCTTTTATAGAAGTCCATGATTCCATCAGCTCGGGCAGGTATTCAGATGACGTAACAAATGTCCAGAGATATGCCACAATGGAAAATAATTCTCCCGCACTAAATCCATCAAGATCAATCGCAATGAATAGTACCGACAAAAATATTATCAAAAGCACAGCTCTTAATAAGCTGAAGTTAAGTGCACTCCATTTTGCGATTTTGACCTGGGGCCTGGAAAGCTGTTTGTAATATTCTTCCACATGCACAGGATCTTTCTTAGATATAACCTCCACTATGTCCTCGTACTTATCGTGATATTCTTTTTGATGAGGAGTTACTTTGTAGAAATAAAACTTATTTATTATGAAAAGCGGAACGACAATTACAAGGCATGTGAGGGAAATTCTCCAGTCAAATAAATACATTGCTATAATTGCACCGAAGATAGAGATCAAATTATCAACAATTTCCGGCAGCCTGAATTGTAAAAATGAAATATACTGATAAGATAATTCCGCCCGGGCTGAAGTAAGTGAAGTTGACAGATTTTTTTGAATAGAACTTTGGGAAACCCATGAAGCCAGTTTTGTAAACATATGTGTAAACAATTTGGTATCATATATCCTTCTGTAAGCGCCCACGCCTGTGTTTACACAAAAAAGCAAGACCCATACGAAGATAGGCCACGCGGTATTAGTCGCAGGGTCTGTATATTCCTTGTCTATTAGAGCATCTATTACAATACCCAGAAGATATGGCTCAACAATCCACGCCAGGTTTTCGATTAAGATCAGAATGACTGCAAAGGTTATTTGCAGTCTGTATTTTTTTATTAAATCAGATAAATGCAATTGATGCGATTCTAAATTAAAGTACGCAGATTAACAGACTGGTGTTATATTGAAGTTGTATCTCCATCTTGTTCCCTTTGCTGTTTTCTCTTCATAAAATCCATCAAATACATAAACAAAGCTAATAAAGTAAATACAGCCATTATCAATATTATAAGATTTCCTCTGAGAAATCCTGTTATAAAAAACATTAAGGTGGAAACAAGCGTAAGACCAACTGCAATATGGGCTGCAGTCTTATTTTCATTTTTCGTCGGGAAGGCAAGTATAATAAGCATAATTCCAATCCCCGGCGCTATCAAAGCTGTCGGACTTCCTGAAATAAAGAAACCGTAAACTCCGAGTATAATCAATACAAAAGCATTAGCAAGCATTATTCTATAAATGTTCATTTTCGAATATATTTAATTGTGATAAATTAAAGCGGTTGCGGTTTTATATCAATTCACTTTCGAATAAACCGGGGAATACCCTAATATACTTGACAAGGTAATTTATTTACCTTATTTTGTAAGCCATGAAAGAAAATTAACCTAACTTATTAAGGTATCATTAACTCTTACAAATATTCCGAAGATCTCAGGCTTGACCACATTGACCTGAAAATACTGGGTGAGCTTCAGAAAAATTCACAGATAAGAAAAAACGAGCTTGCGGAAATCGTCGGGCTTTCATTGCCTTCCACTATTGACAGAATTGCAAAGCTTGAGTCGCACGGGTATATAAAATCCTATAATGCCGTTTTAAACCACAAGAAGCTTAAGCATGATATTACGTGCTTCATTTTCGTTGTCAGCGAATCATCTAAATATTATAAGCAATTTATCGAGCACTGCAATAATACCAAAGAAGTACTTGAGTGTCATTCTATAACCGGGGATGGGTCGCATATTTTAAAGATCAGAACTGAGAATACAACTACACTGGAAAAACTTTTATCCAAAATACAGAACTGGGCAGGTGTGAAGTCAACAAAGACAAGTATTGTATTGACAACACATAAAGAAACTTCTGAAATTGATCTGAAAAATACATAAATAATTCAAATAACATTTATTAATCTAAAATTATATCTCTATGGCTGAAAAGCTAACTCTCGACGAACAAAAGGATAAGCTCAAAAGAATTAATGATGTTTTCAAGCTTATAAAAGAAAGGGAAATCAAAATGATTGACCTGAGATTTACAGATCTCCCCGGTCAATGGCAGCATTTGTCTATTCCTGTATCGAAACTTGGCGAAGCATCTTTCTATGAAGGGATTGGATTTGACGGATCCTCTATAAGGGGATGGAAATCCATCAATGAATCCGACATGCTTGCAATACCTGACCCGGCAACTGCTAACGTAGACCCGTTCATGAATACGAAAACCATGAGCCTGATCTGTGATATACACGAACCCGAATCAAAAGCAGTTTATGAAATGGATCCGAGAAATGTTGCAAGAAAGGCAATTGATTATTTGAAGTCAACGGGTATTGCCGATACGGCATTTTTCGGACCTGAAGCGGAGTTTTTTATTTTAGATCATGTAGCTTACAACATTAATGAATATTCCAGCTGGTACAGGGTGGACTCGGTAGAAGGATTTTGGAATACAGGAAGTGAAAAGGAATTGAATTTGGGTCATAAGATCAGGCTGAAGGAAGGATACTTTCCAGTGCCGCCTTCGGATTCGACCAATGATTTAAGGAGTTTAATGGTTGAAAATTTAATTAATGTTGGAATTGATGTCGAGATGCATCACCATGAAGTTTCTACCGGAGGTCAGGCTGAAATTGATTTTAAATATTGCCCGATGCTTGAATGCTGTGACAGTCTGCAAATGTTTAAATATATTGTAAAAAATACCGCTCGCTCTGTGGGAAAGACCGCTACTTTTATGCCTAAGCCGATATTCGGCGATAACGGAAGCGGAATGCATACGCATGTGAGCTTATGGAAAGGCGGTCAGCCGTTATTTGCGGGAGATAAGTATGCAGGAATAAGTGAACTTGCGTTGAACTTTATAGGCGGATTGATAAAACATGCGCCATCAATACTTGCTTTTTCAAATCCCACAACCAATTCATATAAACGCCTTGTGCCCGGTTATGAAGCGCCTGTTAACCTGGCGTATTCCAAAAGTAACAGAAGTGCTGCAATAAGAATACCTATGTATTCGGATAATCCAAAAGCGAAAAGACTTGAGTTCAGGTGTCCGGACGGAGCAGCAAATCCTTACCTTGCTTTTTCTGCAATATTGCTGGCAGGGATTGACGGGATAATAAATAAAATAAATCCCGGTGAGCCAATGGATAAAGATATTTTTCATCTTGATGAAAAGGAGCTTAAGAAAATTCCGCATGCTCCGGAAGATCTTACTGTTGCACTTCACAAACTTGAGGAAGACAATGAATACTTACGCCAGGGAGATGTTTTTACGGAAAGAATAATTGAAACATGGATAGATTATAAGGTGAGCAAAGAAATTAAAGAAGTTCAGCTTAGACCTCATCCATTCGAATTTCATCTTTACTATGAAGTTTAAAATAACAAGAACCGCTTCCTTCTCTAAGGTTCATTCAAAACTGTTCTTCATAAAGACGAAGCAATCTCCATGATCGAAAATATATCTTCCGGACAAATTGATTTTTTATTCTTAAGGAACAAAAATAATACTTCGGTAGTATTATAGAAAACTTTAAAAATAAAATCATGGAGACTTCAAAAAAACTTAATTGCCTTTTCTTAGCAGCTTTGTTCCTGTTAATGTTCAGCAGCTGTACCCACAAATCTATAAAACAGGAAGAAACCGGGAACTTTAGTACCTTAAAAGATATGTCAGCAGATCGAAATCCTACTCCTAATTTTGCAAACAGGGATAGAGTTTCAATTGATCCATCTAATAATCAACAGACATTAGAAAAAATGGATAATATTATGAGAGACAGAATGATAATCCGTACGGGTACAATGAATCTTGAAATTGAAAAGTATGAAGAAAGCCAGAATATTATCTCAAATGAGGCTAATAAAGTCAATGGTTACATTTCTAATACAAGTACTACGGTCAACGTTTCCGGTAAGAAGCAGGGAACCATACAGGTTAAAGTTCCTGCAGAAAATTTTGAAGGTTTCGTTACCATTATAAGTAAACTGGGAAAGGTTATGTCATATAATGTCAGCGGAAATGATGTAACGGAGGAATTTATAGATATTGAGGCAAGGCATAAAACTCAAAAACTTCTTGAAGAAAGATTGCTGAATCTTCTCCAGGAGAAGACCGCGAAGCTGACAGATGTAGTGGAAGTTGAACAGAAGCTTACTGAAGTCCGAACAACTATTGAAACTATGGACGGCAGAATGAGATTCCTCAAGAATCAATCTTCTTATTCAACATTGACAATTACTTTGTACGAGCCATCTCTGCTGCAAACCTCGACAGGAGGCGGATTCTTTTATGAAATAAAGGAAGCATTCAAAAAAGGATTGGATGGTTTTACTGATGTTTTAACTTATTTGATTACCTTTATTATTGCTTTTTCGCCTATATTACTTTTTATTTTCATATTGTTTGTTGTATTAAAAAAGTATGCGATATTAAGAAAAAGAAAAAGAGCACAAATCCAGGCTCCTGCAGTTTAGTGCTGGTCCTTCAGTTCTTTTACATTACTAATTGGTTCACAAATAGGATAAAATATTAACCTTAACAATTTACGGTAAATGTTTTAATTTAAATTGTGGAAAATGACAAACTAAAAGGCCGGGGTTCACAATTTAATTTACCCAACAGATTTGAACAGATCTATATTGATCCTGATTCATATGAAAGGGAGGAAAGTCAGGACACCGATGAAGATGAAGGAATAAGAAAGATTCAAACGGTTTTTTATAACGATTATTCAAAAACCATACTTGCAAAAAATGACAGCCCGGATGTTGGAGCAGGATTCAGTATCAATCCTTACAGGGGCTGTGAACACGGATGTATATATTGTTATGCAAGACCAACTCATGAATATCTTGGTTTTTCGTCCGGTTTGGATTTTGAATCCAAAATAATGGTTAAACGCGATGCTCCTCAATTACTGGAAGAAGCATTTCTTAAAAAAAACTGGGAACCTCAGGTTATCTTCTTTTCGGGTAACACTGATTGTTATCAGCCGGTAGAAAAAAAATTGGAAATCACAAGAGGTTGCCTCGAAATATTCTTAAAATTCAGGAATCCTTTGGCTATAATAACTAAGAATAGTCTGGTCAGGAGAGACGTGGATATTTTAAAGGAGCTTGCTAAGTTAAATTTAGTCACAGTAGTTTTATCTATAACCTCATTAAAAAAAGAAGTTCAAAGAAAAATGGAACCCAGAACTTCATCTCCGGAATTAAGATTAAAAGCTTTGGAATTTTTATCAGCCAACGGTATTAGAACTTCAGTGAATGTTGCTCCGATAATTCCCGGACTGACAGATGAAGAAATTCCATCTATTTTAAAAGCTGCTTCAGAGCATGGAGCAAAATCGGCAGGTAAAGTAGTTGTAAGACTTCCTCATGGTGTTAAGGATTTGTTCGTTGATTGGGTTAGAAGAGAATTTCCTGAAAGAGCTAATAAAATAATCAACAGAATTTCCGATCTTCGCGGCGGTAAACTTTATAATAGCGAATGGGGAAAGAGAATGACAGGCGAGGGCAAATGGGCTGAAACAATTCATGATATATTTAAAGCTAACTGTGAAAGATATAATCTTAATAAAGAGAAAACTTCGCTTGCAACAAATTTATTTATCAGATCTGCACGTTTAAAGGATGATAAACAGACTCAGATGTTCTAAGAACTTTTTACCCGACAGCTAAGAAATTAAAAATCTTGTTTGAAGACAATAACGGGAGAAACAACCTCCAGAATTTTGTATATGGAAGCCTGAAGACTTTCTGAATACAACTACACTTATTTTCAAAATACAGATTCGTATATTATTTTATGCCTTTGACTATTCATTTAAATTCTTTCAGCTATAAAAAGATGGGAATCCCTGTTGACGAAACCGGTAACGGCGGTGGTTTTGTTTTTGACTGCAGATTTATTTATAACCCCGGGAGAAAAGAGGAATTCCAATTTTTGACAGGACTTGATGAAAAGGTTTTTTTATTTCTGGAATCTCAAAAGGAAATGACATTTTTTTTGAATAATGTTAATGAAATTATAGACCAGGCAATTGATAATTTTTTGATGCGTAGTTTTACCGATCTGATGATATCATTGGATGTACAGGTGGACAGCACAGATCGGTGTATGCTGCGGAAAAAATGAAGACACACATTTCTGACAAATATCCTGAAGTAAAAATTATTCTTCATCATAAACAACTGGAGAAAGGTATAAACATCGGCTAAAACTTCAAATACCAGCAAATACCCTTCGCAGGAAATCAGGGCACTGGAAAAAAGAACTTTTCATCTTCACCTTATTTCCCAGGTCTTCAATGGATTATCTTTCGGAATTCTTGTACTTCAGGATGTTATCCTCAAAAAATCTCTTTTTGCTTCTGATTTCCAGGTGACAATGTTAATATTTCTCACCAGTTCGGCATTTCTGTTTTCCATTTATGGTACGGAAATAATTAACCGTTCCAACAATCAGTCAAGAACAATTATTGTAATGGCAATATTGAGCAGGTCATTTCTGTTCATAATTCCTTTTTTTGAATCACCCAACTTTTTTATATTTTGTATTGCTGCTACCAGTTATACAGACTCTCTCATTAAGCCATCCTGGAATACTGTTTTCAAGCATAACTACACAAACGAAAAACGAAGTACTTTATATTCATATGCTTCAAGCCTTTATACGGTCATTGTTCTTATTATTACAACTCTTCTGGGGTATTTGCTTGACCTAAATTATCAGCTTTATAAATTGTTTTATCCGCTCGCCGGCTTATTTGATATCCTTGCTTATATTAACCTTGCAAAAATGATTTCCATGGGAAGATTTATGGATCAGCACATAAAAAATAAATTTACGGGATTAATATCTAAAAAACTGTTTATAGATATTTTGGTTTTACCGGTCAGAAATCTTATAAGGATATTTAAAGAGAACAGACCCTTTTTCAGATTTGAATCTTATTTCTTCCTTTACGGAGTAGCGTTTATGATTGCAAGCCCGGCAATTCCTATTTTTCTTGTTGAGACCTTAAAACTGGACTATGCTCCGATTTCCATAGCTAAAGGATTGGTATATTACTCGGCAACAATTTTATTTACCCCTGTAATGGGTAAAATACATGGTGTAGGAAATCCTACAAAGTTTTGCGGATACTTATTTATGGCTCTTATTTTTTATCCTATTCTGATGTTGTCGATAAAATATCTGGGATTGGTTAATCACGTTTTCTCGCCGGAAGCCTTGCTGTACTTTACATTTTTTTTCTTCGGAGTTGTAATGAGCGGGGTTACGATGTCATGGAATTTGAGTTCAATCTTTTATGCCCCTCACTCACAGGAAGCAAATTATCAGGCAGTACATATCACACTTACCGGTGTAAGGGGATTATTCAGTCCTTTCATAGGGTATTTATTGCTGAAGTATATTTCCATTGAAGCAACTTTTATTGTTTCTTCATTTTTTTTCTTATTGGCCGGGGTATTCATGATGAAAGAAAGCAAAAAGAATTAACCCGGTTTTCTCTCCACCACTACTGCGGTTCCGTAAGCAAGAACCTCAGTAACACCGGCAGCTATTTCGTTAGCATCATACCGCATTCCGATAATTGCATTAGCTCCCCTTTCTTCTGCATGAATCACCATTAATTCGAAAGCATCTTCTCTTGTTTTTTCGCAAAGCTCGGTATAAAGTGTAATGTTCCCGCCTGCTAAAGTCTGAAATGATGCGCCTATGTTTGCAAATACGTTACGCGATCTGACTATAATTCCTCTCACAATACCAAGGTTTTTTGTAATCTTACAACCTTCGAAATCAAATGCTGTGGTTATAAAGCTTTTATCCATAAATTCAATATTTTTTTATTTTTTACAAAATATCAAAATCTATTTTTACATTCTACATTCAATTTAAATATATTTAAGTTTAATAAGTTTAGCAGAAAGAGTAAATTGAATTAAAACCAGTATTTGGAAAAAAAACATGTTGTAGTTGTTGGTGCAGGATTCGGAGGTCTTCAGGCAGTCAAGAAGTTATCAAAAGACAAGGATCTTCAAATTACTTTAATAGATAAGACAAACCATCATTTATTCCAGCCATTATTGTATCAGATAGCAACAGCTGCGTTGAGTCCTGCTGATATTGCCATCCCTTCGCGCTCATTGACGGAGAAGATGGAAAATGTTGAAGTCATAATGGATGAGGTTACTAATATTGATAAAGCAAATAACACTATATATTTTGATGGCAGATCTTTGAAATATGACTTTTTAATTTTGGCTACAGGCGCCAGGACAGGTTATTTCGGACATGATGACTGGAAACAATATACTTCCGGTTTAAAAAGTCTGGCAGATGCTCTTCAGATCAGGAAACGACTTTTATTATCTTTTGAAGACGCTGAAAATCATCCCGAGGAAGCAGGTAAACTTTTAAAATATATAATTATAGGAGGAGGTCCTACCGGTGTCGAGCTTGCAGGCTCTATTGCCGAGCTTGCTCATAAAATCGTCAGAAAGGATTTCAGAAATATTGATACAGCTAAGAGTGAAATAATATTAATTGAGGGCGGTGCTGATCTTGTTCCTTCATTCGACCGCAAACTTTCGAATTACACAAAAAGACAGCTCGAAAAAAGAGGTGTCGTAGTAATGTTGAATTCGAGGGTTATGAAAATCCAAGATAAAAAAATAATTGTAAAGACATTTGAAGGAGAAAAAGAAATTGAAGGAAATATTATTATCTGGGCTGCTGGCGTAGAGCCGGTTCCTCTCAGCGGGAAATGGGGAGTTGATTTGGACAAAGGCAAAAGAATAATTGTAAATCAGTATTGTTATATAAATGAATATCCGAATATATTTGTAATTGGCGATGTATCCGATTTTAAATCAATAAATGGAAAGCCTTTGCCGGGCTTAGGACCGGTGGCAATGCAGCAGGGCAGATATGTTGCAAAATTCATAATCAACAAACTCAGAGGCAAAAGCAATAAACCCTTTCATTATATTGATAAAGGAAATATGGCGACCATTGGAAGGAAGGATGCAATTGCAGAATACAAGTCCTTCAGAATGACAGGACTTCTCGGCTGGATGGCATGGCTATTTGTCCACTTATATTACCAGGTAGGATTTAAAAATAAAATTTCAATACTAATCACATGGATGTGGAGCTACCTGACTTTCGGCGCGGGCGCAAGGGTAATACAGGATCCTATCCACTCTACGAAAGAATAAAATCTAATTTATGGAAGATAAGATTCAAAGAAAAAGATCCAATTAGAAATTCGTAATAGCAACTTAATATGAAAATTTGTAATGTTATAGAATTATAATGATGGACAGTAAAGAGAAAAATTATTTTTGTTACATACTCAGGCTTTATCCTCAATTTTATGATCACAGCTCATGGACTGAAAAAGAAAATAAGCTGATCGGAATTCATTTTAATTATTTAAAAAAATTAATGAGTAAAGACATACTTTTTTTGGCGGGACGATCTGTAAATGAACCCATGTCTGAAAAAGATTTTGGAATTGCAATTTTTGAAGCAGCAAATGAATCTGAAGCTAAAGGTTATATGGAAAATGATCCTGCGGTGAAAGAAAAGCTGATGTATGCTGAATTATTTGAATTTTCTCTTGCCTTGCTGCGAAAAACCTGTTAATTAATTATTTTGAATAAAGTCAACAATAACAAAAAATAGTAATGTCTGAAGAAAATTATACGACTACATTATCGCAGGTTATTCCAAAGCTTCGAAGAGAAGGATATAATAGTGATTTTGATTTAGTAAAAGGAGGAATCCTTTCCAGACACACTAATGAAGTATTTCAATCGAACGAGATTGTTATTGAAAGAGTTTTCCGGTTTGAAGGCGATTCAAATCCGGATGATATGTCGGTATTATATGGAGTCAAAGCAAACACCGGGACAAAAGGAATTATAATAGACGCTTATGGAACATATGATAATGTTGAATTGGGTGATTTTCTTAGATATGTAGCAGTTTGTAACGTCAGTCCTGAATATAACAAAAAGTTTTGAACTTATAAATTATAGTTTCTTTATACTAACATTCAATACCAACTCTGATAATTCCTTCCCCGTATTTAGTCTTTAATTTGTCCAGCTCGTAATAAGGAAGAAAAATTCTTTTCTCAAACAGATTGAGATTTCTTTCTCTGGTGTCACAATGAAGGTCATATACTCCCATTCCGAATTGTCGTGCTTGTAATATCTTAGTGGGTTTACGAAGCTTTTGATAAATTCCATAGGCAGAATTAAAAATTTCCCGATCATCGTTTGTAAAATTAGTAAGCTTTATCATTTCGGAGGTATAAGTTAAATCCTCGAATCTGATTGCAAGGTGCATGTATCCGGCTATCAGATTCTTTGACCGCAGTTTTCGTGAAATATATTCTCCGATTCTTCGTATTTCTTTTTTCACCGGTTCCGTTTCGTATATGGGCTTTGAAAGAGTATGATAATGGTTAAGAGACTTTTCTTTCCTTTCTTTGCGGACTATCTCCGAAGTATCTTCCCCTCTTGCAAGTTTTCTGAAGATCCAGCCATTAATTCCGAATTCCTTCTTCATTAAACTTTCACGGGAGTTCGCGAGATCTCCTATTGTTTTTAACCCCAATGCAAATAAACGGTTTTCAATTCTTCTTCCAATTCCCCAGAGCTTATTTGCCGGCATAGAATAAATCTTGTCTTTATTTTCCTGGGTAATAACAGAAAATCCATCCGGCTTCTGAAGCTTTGTTGCCAGCTTTGCAAAAGTTTTGTTGTATGAAAGCCCCATTGAAACGGTCAGATTTTCGACTCTCTTGATTTTTCTCTTAATTTCATACGCCGCCTTATTTGCCTGATAAAAATTTTGAGCAATGGGTGAAAGGTCAACAAAACACTCATCTATGCTGTATTGTTCTATTGATTCTTCCGGGACGAATTCTTTTAATGATTCCAAAAGATTCATCATTATACTTTCATATTTAGGACCATAGCTTGGAAGTGATATAAGCTCAGGGCAAAGTTTTTTTGCTTCAAGTACGGACATACCGGTATCAACTCCCATTGCTCTCGCTTCATAGGAAGCAGTCATCACAATCCCTTTTTTTCCTTCCATTCCTCCGACTGAAACAGGCTTGCCTCTTAATTTAATATTATCACGCTGTTCAACCTGGGCAAAAAAGGCATCAAAGTCTATGTGCAGGAAAAATCTTTTGCGGTGAAACTGAATTTTTCCGCTCATATCCTTAAGATGAGGGAAGGAATAAAGCGGCATGATTCGTACTCTCTTAAAAAGATCGCTAAAATCATTTCCTTCCCGGGCAATAAAAAATGTAGAGCTTATTCTTTGCATGCCGTAATAATATAAGGTTAGCTTTAAATATGAAAGATTAAAATCCGGTAGAATTTTTACTCCAGTAACTTAACAATATAATATATGTTCGGGAGCTTGAATGTCATTGTAAGATAAAATCTCTGGTTTCGGCGGCAATTGTTATGAACTTAATA
>JBBSDT010000024.1:0-17886 GCA_038240405.1 Ignavibacteria bacterium | reverse complement strand
TACACAATCGGTTTTTGTAAGGAGTGAAACAGTATAGTCCCGTAGGGACGAAATAAAATGTAAAAAATTGAATGCTAACTAAAAAGTATTTCGTCCCTGCCGGACTTTATACATTTTAGATTCTCCGCTACCAATATTAAATCCCTCCGGGATAAAAGAATTCAATTACTATTTTTAAATTCTGTGGGAGATTCAGTCGAAAAAAACAATAAACTTTTCTCGAAAAATATTTTTTCACCATCCTGCTGCATACCCAGTTTCCTGATTACATTAATAGAGCGGAAATTATCGGGGTATGCCAGTGCAACAATTTTTTTCAAACCTAATTTTTTAAATCCATATTCCAGCACGGCTGCTGAAATCTCCGTGGCAAATCCCTGTCCCCAATATTCTTTTGACAGAAGGTAAGCTAATTCAATATCTGACTTATCGTGAAGCCAGCTTAAACCACAATGTCCCAGAAGCCTGTGTCCTTCCTCATAAATAAGCGCCCAGATACCAAACCCATTGTCAGCATAACTTTTTCTAAATGCTTCTATCATTCTTTGGGTTTGAGTTTTATCAGCTGCTCCTCCTCCGCCTATATATTTCATAACTTCAGTGTCAGAATAAATTTCGCTTAATCTCTCAACATCTGTAAATTCAAACTCACGAAGATAAAGCCGTTCTGACTCAATTAGTTTCATTTTAATAATTTAATTATAAGAAACAATATTTAATCTTATACGTAATTTTCATAACTTGTTATCAAATTTTAAACAAAATACTAATGAGATATATATTACTTTACATTCTTTTGATTTCAGCGTTTTCGCTTTCATATTCACAGACATCACAAAATGAGGGATACCAGTTCTTTGTCAATTTGAATAATGTAGAAAATGATCAGCTCAATGTAGAGCTTATCACTCCAAAAATTAACTCTAGCAGTGTATTATACAGGCTCCCTGCGATGGTACCAGGAACATACAAAATCTATAATTTTGGAAGATTTGTCTCAAATTTGAAGGCTTTTGATGCTTCAGGAAATGAACTTTCTGTTAATAAAGAGGATACAAATTCCTGGAGTATTTCTGATGCAAATAAACTTTATAAAATAACTTATAAAATTGATGACACGTTTGAGGATACTACCGGAAATCCTGTTTTTGAACCTGCGGGGACAAGTATTGATTCAGGAAAAGTTTTTGTCGTTAATAATCACGGGTTTTTCGGATATTTCGATGATTATGTTAACAGCGGCTATACAATTACATTTACAAAGCCTCAGGGTTTTTTTGGAGCAACAAGCCTGAATGCTTTAGAGAGAAATGATTCTGAAGAGATTTTTACAGCGCCGGATTATCATTTCCTTGTGGATAACCCAATAATTTTTTCGGTGCCGGATACCACATCGATCAGTTTTGATGAAGCGAAGGTATTAATAGCGGTATATTCTCCCGGCAAAGGAATGACTTCAAAAGATATTGCAGAAAATAATAAAACTCTGCTTACTGCTATCAGAACTTACCTTGGAGGAAAGCTCCCGGCCGACAGGTACACTTTTTTATATTACTTTTCCGATAACAAAACGAGTTCGGGATACGGAGCCCTTGAACATAATTATACCTCACTTTATTACATGCCGGATGTACCGGCTCAGGCAAAAACATTTATGCTGAAGCAGCTGATGTCAACCAGCGCTCACGAATTTTATCATACGGTTACGCCTCTTAATCTGCATTCGGAGGAGATTGGAAATTTTGATTTTAACAATCCCGTAATGAGCAAGCATTTGTGGCTTTATGAAGGAGTGACTGAATACAATGCAGATTATATTCAGCTTAGAGAAGGGCTTATCACGATTCCTGACTATATAAAAGACATGCAAGGTAAATTGAATACAGCCGCGCGATATAATGATTCACTTCCTTTTACTGAAATGAGCAAGGAGGTTCTGGGTAAATATGAAAAACAATATAATAATGTCTATGAAAAGGGCGCTTTGATCGGACTATGCCTGGATATTTTAATCAGGGAAGAATCAAATGGCCAGACGGGACTGCAAGATGTTATAAATAAACTACAGGAAAAATATGGCAAGCAAAAATCTTTTAAAGACGATGATTTATTCAATGATATAGAAGCCTTAACATCCCCAAAAGTGAGGGAATTCCTTGATACCTACGTTGCAGGTCCTAATAGAATTCCTTATGAAGATATTTTCAGCAAAGTAGGAATAATTTTAATACGTCAGCCTTATGAAGTTGTAAATTCAGGAGGTGGATTCGAAATGGGATTTGATCAAAAAACCTACCGTCTGGTAATTAAAAAGATTGAAAGCCCCGACAATAAGATGATTAAAGAACTTGGAATCAAAGACGGAGATGAACTTATTTCTGTGAACGGTGAGAAGATTAACTATTTGAATGCCCGCAGTATGTTCGGATCAGTTAAAAAACAGGTCAAAGCCGGTGATAATTTTGAAATTGTTATTGCAAGAAAAGATGCTAACGGTAATGAAATTCAAAAGACTCTTAAAGCAAAAATAACACAAACAAAAACAGCTCATGAATATGTTCTCTCGTTAAATAATAAGTTAACAGATAGTCAGCAAAAATTAAAAAACTCGTGGCTGGGAAAGTGAGTGGTCACGTATCGGGAAAATTGTAAATTTTAAATTTTAGGTTGTTTTAATCGAACTGCCAGATCATTGCTTTATGTAGATAGAAAAATCTGACAACTTAATATAAGTTACAAGTAATAATTTACAATTCTTCCTTATTTAATTAATTCCAACTTCCTCGTATCTGTAAAACTTCCTGCTCCGTTTGTTGCGGTCATTTTATAAAAGTAGATTCCGCTCGAAAGATTATTTCCATCCAGGCTAACTGAGTATTTGCCTCTTTCATAAAATCCATTTACTAACGTTAGTATTTCTTTCCCCGATGTATCATAAATTTTTATGTTAACATTAGAGTTGGAAGGCAGGCTGAAGCCAATTTCTGTTAACGGATTAAATGGATTAGGAAAATTCTGCTGAAGCTCAAAAGAAAGGGGAGCAACCCCACCGAATCCTTTTCCGGTAAGCTTAAAATGATCAAGCCATGCATTGTCTGAAGAACCTCCGAGAGGTCCTCCGTTCTTTATGTAATAGTTAACAGCAAAATAAATATTCCTACCTGCATAAGATGAAAGATCGTAACTTTTCTTATGCCAGCTTCCTACCGGTCCGTCAACTTTAAAATAATCAATTAATCTAAAGTCACTCAAATGATTGCCGGTTGTTGAGATCCAGACTTTAAATGAATCTTTATAATTATTATCAATTGCACCGCACCAGAAAGAGATACTGTCTCCTTTATGTATTCCAAAAAGCTCAGGAGTGATTAACCAGTCATCTGCAACATTATTCGAGTTAGCGTCCTCAAAATTGAACTTAAAAAAATAAGTTCCCTTCTGTGCGTTCTGCTCACCCAGGTTCACGAACCTGAACGGGTGGAAAAATCCGGGCAAAAAAGCCGACGAATCGTTATTCACTAAACTCCAGCCGCTGGATAAAATATTTGTCGAATCAAATACTTCTTCCCACAAAACTTTCTGAGAAAATACCTGCCCGGAACAGGCAGTAAAAAATAAAATAAATATGAATATTTTCTTCATGTTGATTTAATTTTGATTAACATGAATATGATACTTTTAAAATTTTTATCACTTCAAGCAGGAACTGTAAACCATCTTTGACGGTAGTAATGCCTTCCGGCAATTTATCCGAACCCGTTGCAAGTGCGCCGGCAAGTCCGATGTAGTCTCTTTGAAGTTCATTTAGATTCTTATTAAGAAAATAATCTTTGTCACCAAGAACATCCTCCTGCCGCGGAGTCGTATCAGGCCAGGTATCCGGAGTTCGTGCGGTAGAGCGGATTAAAAAGTCATCAAGACGCGGTGAATTCAGATCGCGGTTTGTTAAATGACCCAGATCCCATTTGAGAGACATGGTTTTTATAACAGATGTGTGAGTAAGACTGTTGTTGATTACCGTGCCTTCATTTATATATGGAGAAACTATTATAGTCGGAACCCGGATACCCAGCCTATTGAATTGAAAATTCATTTCAGTATCCGGTTGTGAAACGTAAGGGGGTATAGCAGGTGGCGGCTGTACGTGGTCATATGTACCTCCGGCTTCATCAAATGTGATTATGAACAAAGTGTTTTTCCAGTTGTTTCCTGTAGCGCTGTCCGAAGTTTTTATTGCACTGTATACTTCATGAATTAATTTTTCCCCTGGTGTTACACTGGATGGAAAAGTTAAATTTCCAAATAAAGGAGCAGGTGGGTGTTCATCATTATGGGCAAAAATCATTCGTGGTTCAATGAAAGTATATTGAGGAAGCTTTCCATTTTGGCAATCTTCTTTAAAGTGATCGAAGCTGCAGATGTTTGAATTTGCAAATCTTCTTAAGCTAGCATAATGAATCAGCAAAGTCATTGGCAGTACATCTTTATGGTCAAAATAAATTCTCCATGAATGTCCTGTTTTCTGAAGCCTTTCAAATATTGTTTCCTGAGTGTTCAAAGTCCATTTTGGGTAAGGTGAATTTGTAACATACCCAGCAGATGCCCCGCTGTTAAAGAAAGACCGGTTGCAAAATGTCTGGCTTGGTACCGAGCAATACCAGTGATCACAAACTCCAAAGCCTTTTGCAATAGAGCTTATTACCGGAACAACATCGGGAGGGAAGCAGCTCATGATGATTTTATATTCAGAATAAGTCGGGAGCCTGCCTTGTGTTGCCTTGAAATTATTTATGTAATCCATAAGAAAGCCGTTCATCGGATAATTGCCCGGCAGGGAATCCGGTAAATTATACGGAGGAAACATTTGAGCTGCTTGCAGATATCTGTTAGTATCGGGAATAACCGTACCAAACAATGAAGTATTTATATGCGGGTATTCCTCCCCGGGGTCAGGATTCGGGTTATTCATTACAGAATCTTTATGAACAGGTACGCTTCCTATAAAAGAAGAATCAGCATAAGACGGTATTGGCTGGGAAAGATTTTTTCCTGAAACTCCTTCAAAGGATTGACCGTTAGGAGGAGGATTTTCGGGTGTGTAAAGATAACCAAGCATGTTATCAAAAGATCTGTTCTCCATCATAAGTACTACTACGTAATCAAATTTATCAAGACTGTTAATAATTTCCTTATTCCTGAGAAGAGTGGGAAATGAAGAACCAATTGCGCTCAGAGCTATAGAAGAACCTGCAATCTTCAGAAATTGCCTTCTTGAATGTTTCTGCATATAAGGGTATAAAAATTTTAGTAACTTAAAAAATATTTATATTAAAATAAAGGAGAGGATTTATTTTCTCTTAAATTATTTATACGGATTATTAGATGACAAAAGATACTTCTAAAATATATTGCAGAAATTAAAAAATATGTTTAGAATTATAAAGCTCGAATCATAAAATTTTTTCATATACTTTTATGTTTCAATATTATGTATGCCACTTTGGAGTTCTTTTGTGGTTAGGATAGAGTGAAATAAAGTTCTGGAATTAAAGTGCTTAGGCATAGGAATTTAAACTTCAGACTTTCGAATTAAGCCTTCTGAGTTTAGAATTATGACATCAGACTTTCGGATTATGACATCAGACTTTGGGATTAAGACTTCAGAGCTTCGAATTAAGAAACAAAATTGAGGAACAAAGAAAAGAAATTGCAAATTTACCTCATAAAATATTGAAATTAAGAAAGCAGATTGAAGAATTAAGACATGGGATCCTTGCGCGAAGAAGTCGTTACTGAGAATTATGTCACAAAAGGGGATCAGAAAATACACAAATCCGTTGTGCGAAGAACCGGGTTAATAGAATTATGAAGTGTAATTGGCAAATTATGTAACCTAATCATTGAGAAAAATGATCAAAGCTTCTCGCCAAGCAGTGGATCAGTGGAGAAAAATGATCGGAATGTGCTAAAAAACTGCCAGTCATCAATGGGAAGAACTAAAAATCTTTTGGAAAACAGTTAAATGCAAAAATTAAGGAGTCAGCAGGGAAAGAAATGTGACCGTCTCCATATACGAGGCTATCGTTTTACCAGAAATGTCACAAAAAAGTGACAGATATTTTCAATTTTACTGACAAATATTTAAAAAAATAGAAAAATTAGTAGTTCTCACGGAAGAAGAATCCTTGAACACCCATTTGTCATTCCGCGATCTTTTGGGGGATGACAAAATAGGAATTTTTCAGTGAAACTTATAACTTGCTAAAACCGTTTAATATTGTGCATGCAAAAAAGGTCAATTAAATATAGCCTCAAATTCCTTTCTCTTATTCTCTTAATAAGTTTCATATATACAAGTCTGCCTTTATGTGAGATTGCATCAGCAGAGTGTCAAATGGAAAAATCTTCCTGCTGTCAGAGTGAAGAAAACAATGATTCTTCCGGCGCGAAATTAGATAAAAAATGCTGCTGTAACTTAAAAGAAACTAACTCTCAGAAACCTGATGCTGTTTTAAATTTTAACGAAATTCAACAAAAAGACCTTTCCGCCCCTTTAAATATTTATTTTGATAACTTTGGCTTGACGTATAACATGCTTTTCAATGTCCGGATACTATCATTTCATTCTCCTCCCACTGAAGATATTTATATCTTAAATTCCAATTTCAGAATTTAGAATTAAGCAGATTAAATTGAATTTCTCTGATTTTATTGTAATAATATCAGTATTAAGGATTTATTATTTAGCTGTAAATAATTTTTATTAATTTTAAATTCATACAAATGAAAACGATCAATCATTTAGCCATAGTAATATTAGCTTTACTTTTATCAGTGTCCTTTGCCACAAATTCATTTAGCGGACCCAAAGTCGGGGATAAACAGAAAAATAATTCAGCATCTATTGACGTCAAATTCGGAACTCATGATCAGATTTGTCCGGCAGGTTGTTGTAATAGTGGAACTTGTATCGGGTCATGTACAGAAGGGAGCTGCAAATCTGCATCAGGATCAATAAATTCAAGAGGCAAAAATCAAAAACCTGATGTTAAATATATATCTTCTGAGAATGTGAAAACCTCTGATTGCAAAGAAACGAACTGTTGTAAATAAAATATTAATAATAACGGGGCATTAAAATGTCCCGTTATATTTTCTTAAAATTCTTAAATTTTGAATAAAATGAAAAAGATTATAATTATACTCCTGTTTTTGGTAATGTTTGTATCAGGTAAACATCTATCAGCGCAGGTAACTCAATTAACAATAGGTGTTGACGGATTTACATGTTCTCTCTGCGCAAAGGGAGTCGAAGCACAATTCAAATCATTAGACTTTGTAAAATCTGTTAAGACAGACCTGAAGAATACATTATTTGTGTTGTCTTTTAAATCTAATCCTCCTATTAATGTAACGCAAATACGGGATGCCGTAAGCGATGGCGGATTCAGTGTGCGTGATATAAAGATTGAAGCTAAGGGTACAATCAAAGGTGACCAAAACTCAGGTTATATATTAAGCACTTCAAATACTCCTGATATTTACCTTAAAGATGTTAAAGGCGACTTATCAGATGGCGACAAAGTTCTTTTAAAGGGCAGAGTTAATACTAATTCTAACTCGGTTTCCGTGACTTCGATAAAGAAAATTTAAGGGGATAAATATGAAAATCAAAAATTATTTTTTGGTTTTCTTAATAGTAACTCTTCCTCGGTTTTGTTTATCGCAGGAACTTTTCCTTACAAGTGAAGCAGCTTCAAGCGAAGCTAAGAACAGGAAATATCTTACCATAAATACTGACTTCATCTCGCAGGGACAAAGTTATACTCCGTATCTCGGTCTTATGTATGGGATAAACGGACGGTTGACATTTATGGGAAAGATGTATTATTCAAGAAATACCTCCGAAAAATTTCTGGGTGATATTGACATCGGTACTAATTACCGTTTCTACTCAGATGACAAAAAACAATTTCATTACAGAATGTCGCTGATGACTCACATCAGGATTCCTGCTGCCGGGACGCAGCATTCTTTTGCGAGTTCTATGAAAATCTTACCACCTTCAAATGATAATTATACGAACGATTTTGCCTCATTAATTCTGACTTCAGAATACCGCACGGATAATTGGACGCCTTATATAGGATTTGCCGCCACATTGCTGAAAAGAAAGTTTGCTGTTAATCTACAGTTAAATTATGCTGTTCCCATTCCCCAGGGTGATTATAAATTTGGGAATTATTTTATGAGCGGCGTTGCTTTCGGATATTTACTATTTCCAAAAGAATATAAAGGTTACAGTGATATCAATTTTAATTTATACTTTGAGCCAAAGGCTTACTATTTTAGCGGCAATAAATTTGAAAGAACCACTCTCGCAGGCTCGGGAGGGTGGAAGGGTGAATTTACTACTGGAGCACAGTTAATTTTTGCTTCGACCTCGCTGCTTGAACTTGGATATACACGTTCCATTGCCGAAGATAATATCAGAATTGAGAAAAATGTTTTTTTTACATCCTTTAAGTTATTATTTTTTTAATTGTTCATTAGGGATTGCTTCGTCCCGAGTGCTCCGGAGTACTCGGGCTCCTCGCAAAAAAGCATTTACCAATTTTCAATTATCAATGTTCAATACTTTATTAGTCCATGACTAATCATGTAATCGTTAAACCCTTAATCCTCGTTCAAAAAGTTTGCTGATTGGATCCCGGACTAAATATTGCCGGGATGAAGGTCGGGGGAATAGATTGCTTTGTCGTCCTGAAGAACAAAGACTCCACACAAAGACAAACCTAAGCCTTAATGTATATAAAAATTAAAGGTGAAATGGATTAAATTAAGAATAATTAAATTTTCATCTAAACCTTTCTGAATCCACAGGCATCTTATTAATATATTTAACTTTTAAATGAGCTCTCAAGCGGTTTCTTTAAATCTCATAATAAAAAACCCGGATGAAGATTTTCAGCTGGTAGAAAAAGCGATTGACGGAAGCTGTGATGCTTTCAAAGAACTTTTTATGAAAAATGTTTCCAGGGTACATTCATTATGCTTAAGAATATCGTCGGATACATATCTGGCTGAAGAGCTCACCCAGGAAGTCTTTATTCATGCCTGGGAAAAGCTTAGATCGTTTCAATTTGAAAGTAAATTTTCTACCTGGCTTCACAGCATTGCCGTAAATCAATTCCTGATGCACCTGAGATCAGAAAAAAGGTACACAGATAAAGTTGCTGAGTTTGGAAAAGAGAACAACCCTGGAAAGATTATGGATAACAATGATTCAAGAATTGATCTTGAGAAAGCAATTGAAAAATTACCTGAGCAGGCAAAAGCTGTCCTTGTCCTGCATGATATTGAAGGATATAAGCATAATGAAATTTCAAAAATGATGAATATACAAACAGGAACGTCAAAAGCCCATTTGCACAGGGCTAGAAAAATATTAAGAAAGGAGCTATCAAATGAATATTCAAAATAATAATGCCGATAATGCTTGTGAACAAACCGAATTATTAATAGATGATTATCTCGAGGGCATGATTTCACTTAAGGATAAGGAAATAATGGACGCTCACATTGCAAAATGCGGCAGTTGTTCTAAATATATTTCAGAGACTTCAGCATTAATAAAAGATCTTAATACTATCCCGGGGAAAGATTTGAATTTATCAGTATCAAGGAAAAATAATTTATGGAACAAAGTTGAAGGTGGGATTGATGTTGATAAATATAAAAAGGAAAAAGAAGATATGACCCGGAAAGCCAATGAATCAGCTAAGGAAAATAAAAAGGAAAACAGTTTTTTTGAAAAATACAAATATATTCTTTCAGGTGTGGCCGCAGTACTGGTAATAACTTTAATTATTTATGGGGTTAAGAATTTAGATTACAAAGATGCCAGGCTGGTTCAGCAAAATACTTTTGGCCTTCAAACATACTGGAAAGTTTCGAATTTACAGGGCACTCCATTGATTGGAGACGTTTCCATGAGCTCTGTGGATAGCATTAAAGAAGGACAGATAATAAAAACAAATGATTCATCACGTGCTGAATTAGTTGTAGCAAATATGGGGAAAGTAATTATCGAGCCAAACAGCAAGATTATATTTGTAAAGGGCGCAGACGGGAATAACAGGATATTGATAGAATATGGAACAATTAATGCGAATATGAATTCACAGCCCGAAACATTTTTTGTTGAAATGCCTTCTGCAGTTGCTTCCGACATGGGAGGCGCATACTCATTGACAATAGATTCAACCGGTGACGGACTCCTCTTTGTAAAATCGGGAAAAGTAGAAATTCAATCACCTAATACCGGAGCAATAATTCCTGCCGGGAATTTAGTAATGACGAAAAAAGACGTCGGTGTCGGAACACCTTTCAATGAGAACTCTTCGGCCAAGTTTAAAAATGCTTTGTTTAATCTTGATTTTGGTAATTGCGGCGGATCCTGTGTAACTACATTATTAAATAGTGCAAGAATGTCTGATGCAATCTCACTTGTTAATCTAATCCCGAAAGTTGAGAATCAATATAAAGATGATTTCTATACAAAGCTTGCTAATTTTGTCCCTCCTCCTAAAGAGATAAAAAGTGACAGCCTTCCTTTTTTGGATCGGGAAAAATTGCAGGACTGGATTGATAAAATTCAAATAGAAGTACAGGCAAATGTGGAAAGAAGCTTAAAGGAAGTTGAAAAAAATCTGGAAGAGATGAAACATGTAGAAAGTATGGGTCCTGACTCTCTAAAGGCTCTGGAGGATTTTGCGAGAAACTGGAAATATGAAATTCATTCCAACCCAAAAGGAGACTATGAATGGAAATCCGATTCAACGTTTTTTGATAAAGAGCAGTTTAAGAAGGATATGAAAAACCTGCAAAAGGAATTGAAGGAAAATGCGCTTGAGAATAAAGAGCAATTAAAGGAAAATATGGATCAGCTTAAAGAAAACTTACAGGACATGAAAGAGAATTTAAAAGAGAATTTAAACCTGGATAACGAAGAGCTTAAGAGAGAAATGCAAAAGGCTAAAGAAGAGATAAAGAAATCAATGGAAGAGATAAAGAAAAATAAAATAGAAATTGAAAATAACAAAGATTATGTTCCGCGTTATAAAGTTAAAGTAAAGACAAAAGATGACTTCGAACCGAATGAAACCCCTGAAAGCCCTAAGGAACCAGAAAAAGAAGAAAAGTAATCTTTTGAAAACAACCAACTACCGCTAGATTCTTCGCATCACCCTTGAAGAAAATACCCGCATCTACTGTATCCTGTGCAAAAATGAGAGTGTAAAACTTCCCTCTCCTTTTTTTGGAGGGGATCGAGGAGGAGGTTTGCTTAGCCCTGCATTTATCTAATGATTGTTTCTAAAAGAAATAATCTTTAGTTTCGTAAAACTTATCGCAACTAACTCAGATCCCATTAATGTCAGAAGTTACGTACTATATTAAAATATTTATAGCATTGATTGTTCTTGTAAATCCGATCGAAGGTATTCCTCTTTTTCTGAACAACACAAATAATCTTTCACGCGATCAAAAAATACTTATTGCAAAAAAAACTTCTATAGCAGTTTTCATAATTTTATTTGTTTCTCTTTTTGCCGGCAGATATGTACTTGAGCTCTTCGGAATAAGCATTGGATCTTTTTCGTTTGCAGGAGGTATAATTATTTTTCTGATTGCAGTTAATATGGTAATTGGAAAATCATCGGATTCAGGTGAGAAGAGCCTCCCCGGCCAACCTCCAAAAAACCAGGAGGATATTTCCGTAGTACCGCTTGCAACGCCGCTGCTTGCAGGTCCGGGGGCAATCAGCAGTATGATTGTATACGGCAGCAAGAGCACTGGAATAATAGAGGATGTCCTGTTATGTGTTATAGTAATTTCTGTTTCGACAGGTGTATGGCTATCGCTTAAGGCAGCAACCCGGATGGAAAGAACGCTCCATGAAACAGGTGTGAAAGTTTTAACGAAAATTTCCGGATTATTAGTGGCTGCTATAGCTGTTGAACTTATATTTGCCGGTTTGAAACAGATGCTTCCTTCATTGGCAAAATAATCTTACATATAATTTTGCATATAAGTCTGAAGGTAATTGAGAGTTTGTTCAAAGGGAGCCGGGGATATTTTTATATCTCCGGTATAAGGGTGGTTAAGTGCCAGGATTAATAAAAGAATAATCGCATTGGTCATGGCAAACAGTGATGTCATAGTTGCCTGAACTAATAATCTTCTCGTTCCAAAAAACAATGAGAATCCTATTGAGGTAAGAGCCCCGATTATTATAACTGTCCATACAACTGTCGGAATATGATTCTGGCAGCTTAATATTCTCAGACGCCGGTATTCCGTAATTTCATTCAACCGTCTTAAAGATTCTTCATATACAGATTTTTGTTTATCGTTTTTTATTGAATCTATGCTCATGTAAATTCTCCAGAGATCTATCAGCTTTTGCTTCGACGCCGGATTAGCTTCTCCAATACTAAGAAGAGGCCAGTCTTCATTGATAACGCTTCTAAGATATTGCATTATTTTCTCTTTGATTGCAGGTCTGTTTTCTGCCGGGAGTCCTTCACTATTCAGAAATAAATCCTGAAGCATATTCGCCTCTTTATCACAATAACCTTTCGCCGCATTGTAATCACTCCATGTTGCGTATACTACAAATGCAATAAGCACCGCATAGATCAATCCAAGCGCATTAAATAAAAACCCTCCGACTTCATGGTTTTCCTTGAATGATTCCCAGGGTATTGCCCTACGGATTAAAATGAGGGCGATTACAGAGATACCGGCACTTAAGAGTATTATTATGGAACACATCAAAAAGGTAGGAAGACTAAGAAAATTATTAATCATTATAATTACGTCAACTTATGATCAACTTTTAAATTTTCAGAGTTTAATTCCTGTGGTGTATCGGAAAGTTCATGTTGCGCTTTTAATTCGGCAATTCTTTTCTTCTCTGCACGAGAGATAAATCCTACAGCAATGAAGATAAACAGGAGTGATATCCAATCTTCGGTATTTGGAAATTTCCCTCCGAATGCATAGAAGAAGATCAGCGTAGCAACAGTTCCTGCGATTAATGAGGTAAGTCTGTTAACAAGTCCTGCAAATGTGGCAGTTCTGCCTTTGAACATAAATATGAAAACGGAAAAAAAGGCAACAGCTCCGAATGCAGTCCCGGCAAGAACTGCCCATCCCCATAAAGATTGTGGTTCGTTAAATGCGCCTATATATTCATTTATTTGAAGGCTATTCCAGCCGAAAAGGGAAGGGGATTTATAAACAATAAAACCTATAAATATCATGACGCATGTAGCCGCAATCTGTTCAATAGCAAAAAAACCTTTATTATCCTGCTTGATATTCTTACCACGTGTGTTTTTATAATAATTCATTATATATATCCTTATGAAATATGCAACAATATAGCTGCTTAAAATAGTTATTGCGGCCACATTATAAATAAAATCAAAACCGCCGTCTTTATTCCAAAAAATATTTATTGCAACGGCAAGAAGCGCAAAACCTACTGCGATGTTTTCTTCTTTATACACATGTTTTTTTAGAATTCCCTGTTTGATCTGTATTGCATCTATCAGCCGGCTGATAATTATTACACTTCCCCTCATGATGACCATTGCTACCATAACAGAAATAGGAAGAGAATACATCAGCGTAGTGGTTGGAATGACAATTGCAGTGCAAATTCCCGAAGGAATTATATAAAGAAGCTCTACAGGCATTTTTATTCCCATAAAGCTGATCAACTTATTTGATTGAAATTTATACCATCTTAAAATTAATACTATGGCAAGAGCAAATAAATTTCCTCCAACTGTGCTATAAACAAGATACTGCATGTCATGCATTCCAGGCATGCCTTGTTTTACACTTCCAAGGAAATACTTTACACTTACACCTGTAATTACATAAAAAATGAAATACCCTAAGCAAAGTTGTATTAACCGCGCCGTACTTCCGTCTTCAGTCTTCCACATCTTTCAGAAATCTCCGTAAATTATTAATATAATATAACATTTCTTAATCAATTTGCAATAAGAATCAGTAAAAATAATAACACTCCTATTGTGCTGACAACCAGGTGATAGATACCTCTTTTCTTTCCAAAAGGGAGAATTATCATTGCAAATAATGAGAGAGAACACAGGGCAAAGGAATCTAAAGATAATTTCTGAAAAATTAAAATTAGTATAAGAGTTAATATTATAGCCGCATAAAAAATCTGGTGAGTGCTTTTGGACATTGATATAACTTTGAAATACAGGAGCCATCCTATAATGTAGTTTACAATATAAAGACACAACCCTGTTAACAGAAGGGGATAGCTGTAAATAATCAAGCTTTCAGAAAACTATTTTATAATCTTAACTATTGCATTTGCTAAAGTTATTTCCAAAACTATTTACAAAGGCAAGTTCATTCACGCCTTTTCTTTGCGAAGATTTCCAGTCAATCGAAGGTCTTTTCATGGCCGGGTCGATATATCCCATTCTGAAAATTGCCATCATTTCAAAATCATTGGGTACCTTAAGAATATCAGAGATAATTTTCCAGTTTTCAGGAATTTCTCCCGGAGTGGAGATGAATTGCATTCCCATGCCAATTGCAGTTGTGGATAACCAAAGAGTTTGGATTACAGCTCCCATTGAGATCACAGAATAAAATCCGGATAGCTCCTCCTTCTTATATTCATCTTTTGTAAGGAGTATTATAAACAATAAAGGAGAACTAGCAACTAGTTTTTCTTCATCATTACCCAGTATTCTTGAGACTTTAAAGCGTGAAAGTATTTTTCCACCTGCTTCTGAAAAAATACTTTTAGCAAACGGTTTTAGAAATGCAGGCAGGTGGTCAATATGAATGCCGTCCTTCGTTTTTTCAATTTCCTCTTCACTGAATCTAAAATATTTACGATACTGTTTCCAGAATCTTCCGTCATCCATAAGCTGGACCATAGAATCTCCTGCGATCTTTGCAATTTGTTTAATTATCTGTGCATCTTCCACAACCACAAACCTCCATGGCTGTGAATTAAAATGGCTCGGAGAATGCGAAGCCAATTTAACTAATAATTCAAGGTGTTCCTCCGAAACTTTTTTACGGGCAAAAGCTGTATTTGTGGTTTTGCGGTTAACAACCGCTTCGAATAAATCCAATACGGTGAAAAATTTATGAATCTATTTATTAATTTCTTTTAAAAAGTAATAGGGAAGAATGGCATCATTTTCTTTAGTTTGCTCTAAATTATTGAACATACCTAGAATAAGAGTATCTCCGCTGAACTTATATCTTAGCTTTCTTTTGTAAACTCCGTTTTCATTGGAAATTTTATTCCCCCCTTTATCTTCTCCATAAAAATTAATATACATGCTGTCAGATTTGTATTTACCTTCTATATGTCGATTTTGGGAGGACTGATTTGGAATGTTGGCAGAATTTTCTTCCTCTAAAAGAAAATTATTACTGTTAAAGATCATGGACTTAATATTACTTCCAGCCCAAACTACTGCTTGCGGATTTTTAATAAGATGCCATTTACCCTGGAGCTTGCTGTCGACAGGGGATATGTTTTTAGAGCACGAAGCAAAAACACTTAAGCTAATAATAATAACCAGCCAAAATAATTTTTCCATCTGCTTAATATTATATAACATTATACTTATCTTGTTAACTGATTGTTGTTTAAAATCATCGGCCATAATCGTCGGATATCCTTCTTATATCATTTTCGTCTGATGGATTGTCAGGAAATTCATGTATCCAGATCTCGGCCACAATGCCCCAATTTTTCATCCCCACAAGTCTGTGTCTTGTTCCTAATTTCAATTCAACAAAATCTTCATCGTCATATACCGCCATTTCTTTTGGCTGAATATCGGTGGGACCTGCGAATACTCCAACCGGACCTTTAATGACACGCCACAATTCAGATCTCCTTCCGTGAACCTGCCAGGAAAGTTCTTTTTCCGGTGCAACTACTAGCACCTTGGGGCTTATATTCAAATTTGAAAATCCCGATGGAAGGTCTACTCCAGTAAAATAATTTGATAAAAAGTTTTTTAAACTCTCTTCAGAAATTATAAAAAATCCGCCCCAAGGCCTTTCAAAATCTTCTCCGCTTATAATAATATTCTTTTTTCCTAAATCCTCTTTTACTTTATCATTAATTTCTTCTTTCGTTTCCATTTCTTATTTACGAAATTTTTTTGATAATTTTTTCAGAAATTGTCTCTCCTATCGAAAAAGAAGAGGTAGCTGCAGGCGAAGGCGCATTACAAACATTAATTATCCGTTCATTTTCTATAAGCAAAAAATCATCAATTAGCTTACCCTGACTATCGCATGCCTGGGCTCTCACGCCTGATCCGCCAGGAATAATATCCTCGGCTTTTATTTGTGGAACAAGCCGTTGCAAAGATTTCACAAATTCCTTTTTTGAAAATGATCGGTATAGTTCGTAAATTCCGGTCTTCCAATACCTTCTTGCTAATTTACGGAAACCCTTAAAGCTCAAAGTATCAATTGTTTCAGTTAAATTAAAATCATTTTTTTTGTATCCTTCTTTACTGAACGCCAGAACGGCATTTGGTCCGGCTTCAACTATACCCACTATCTTTCTGGTGAAGTGAACTCCAAGAAAAGGAAATTCAGGGTCAGGCACAGGATAGATTAGATTTTTAATTAAGTAGTTACTTGTATTCCTAAGATGGTAATATTCTCCTCTGAAAGGAATAATACGAAACTCGGCCTTTTTGTTACTTATCAAACCCCCAATTTTATCCGCATACAATCCTGCACACGAGATTAACACCGGCGAGTTATATTCACTTTTGTTGCTTTTAATTTTAATATCGTTAGTATTTTGTTTTATTTCCAGAACTTGCTCAAGGAAATTAATTACAACGCCCTTATCCTTTATATCTTGTTGTATTTTTTCACATACAGTTCTATAATTTACGATACCGGTTTGTGGAACGAATATTCCCTGAATTCCTGTAGCATAAGGTTCAATCTCTTTAATTTCTTTGTTAGAAATAAGTTTGATTCCACTTAATTTATTAGAGACTCCTCTTTTATAAAGCTCCTGAAGTGTGTTTAATTCAGCTTCCTCAACAGCAATAATTATTTTCCCGCATATCTCATAGGGTATTTCATGACTATCACAAAATTGCGTGAGCATTTTATAACCGTTGATACAATTAACTGCTTTGGCTGTGCCGGGTTTATAATAAATGCCGGAATGAATAACTCCGCTATTGTGACCGGTTTGATGGAAGGCAATGCCCGGTTCTTTTTCCAGTATACAAATTTTTAAAGAGCTATCCTTTTTAAGAAGTTCATAAGCTGTGCTTAATCCTATTATCCCCGCTCCGATAATAATTACATCGAAATTTTTCATGAGATAGATAACTTCACAGATTTAGAAAGATCTTTTTTAAAGAATAAACATTTGGCTAAAGCCAGCTTTGTTTTGATTGTGCCACGACCTAAAGATCGTGGCAATTAAAGGAATAATTTTTCAGATCGTGCTATAAATAAAATATTAAAGTTTAACTGTAAATTAATAATTAATTGTAACGCGCTTCAGCGCGTGGGACGAAAGGAATCAACATGCCCGTTTTGAAACATAAAACGAATTTGCAGAAAATACAGACAATGTTAATTACAGTCAACATGTCCTTTTTGCTAAATATAATAATTGGCCATCACAAATTAATGTAATGACCAAATATGAAATTAAAACATAGTCGGAGGAAACGCTAATGACACAAAATCATTTACCGCTTGATGCTTTTTTGTATTCATCCATTACATAGCTGGTAATAAATCCTGAATCAGGTT
>JBBSDT010000023.1:0-17922 GCA_038240405.1 Ignavibacteria bacterium | reverse complement strand
GTGAAGATTAAAAATTATGAATGGATATATTGAAAGATAGTTTAAAAGCCTTGATGAAGGAAAGCTTTGTTTTACAAACCTTCTGAAAGTCTTATAAGCTAAGAACTGAAGTCCGAAAAGTATTAAAAATAAAATAGAGAGAAATAAAACCCTGTTCCAGATTGACATTTAATGAGATAACGGAATTGATGTTAAATACGTTTCAAGACCTGTATAAGATAGATATTAAATAATTTGACTTAAATGCACTTTCTCAGCAAACTCAAAACAATATTAAATTAACTTGATAAAAAAGTTAAGTATCCTTAAATTAATGCTAAAATTAGCTTAATATTTTGAATACAAGTCTGGAAAATTATCTGAAGAATATATATTCTATCAAGCTCTCATCCGGTAAGGCCACTACTTCAATACTTGCCGAAAAGCTAAATGTAACCCCTGCTGCAGTAAGCGATATGGTTTCAAAATTATCAAAAACAGGATATATCAAAAATATTCCCTATAAAGGCTTTGAGCTGACTAAAAAAGGAGAAACAATTGCACTGAATCTTGTGCGTAAACATAGGATATGGGAAGTCTTTCTGCTTGAGCATCTTGATTATCCCTGGGAAAAAGTTCATAGTGAAGCGGAAAATCTTGAACATTCATCTTCCGATGAACTGATTTCAAGGCTGGAAAGGTTTCTTGAGTTTCCGAAGTTTGATCCGCACGGCCATCCGATCCCCAATAAAGAAGGTAAAATCCCCGTGGATAAAACTATATCCGTTTCAGAATTAAATATCGGAGATTCGGCTTTCATCAAAAAGGTCTCTGACGAAAGTTCGGAGGTGCTGGTTTATCTTTCAAAAGTAGGATTAAAGCTGAATGACGAGATTAAGGTAATAGGAAAGATCGATTTTGATAATTCCATTCAAATTCATTTTAAGCCGGGAAATATTTTTCTTAGTGAAAAATTGTCCAGAAATATATTTGTAAAAAGAATCTGATAAGAAATGCCGGATATACATAATATTGAGGTCGACAACAAATTTCCAAAAGTGGCTGAGTCTCCGCTTAACGGTTGGAAAAGACCGAAGTTATCTAATTCTCTTCCCGAAGTTTTTTCAACAATTAATATTCCTCAAACAGGATCATTTTGGAAAAAACTTTTCGCATTTGCAGGTCCGGGGCTTATGGTAGCTGTAGGATATATGGATCCTGGCAACTGGGCTACTGACCTGGCTGGCGGAGCAAGGTTTGGTTATACACTGATTAGCGTAATTTTGATTTCCAATATATTTGCAATATTTTTACAGCATCTTTCATTAAAGCTTGGAATTGTTACCGGAAGAGATCTCGCTCAAGCTTGCCGTGATCATTATTCAAAATATGTATCCTTCACTTTATGGATTCTTTGCGAGATAGCGATAGCGGCATGTGATTTAGCAGAAGTAATTGGATCGGCTATAGCGCTTAACCTCTTATTCGGCATTCCTTTAATAATCGGAGTATTAATAACAGTAATAGACGTTCTTGTAATTCTTTTTTTCCAGTATAAGGGATTCCGATACATTGAAAGTATTGTTGCAGGTTTAATAGCCGTTATACTATCCTGCTTTCTTTTCGAAATCATAATTTCAAAACCTGAAATATTTCCTATATTAAGTTCTTTAATTCCAACCGCTCAGATAGTTTATAACCCTGATATGCTTTACATAGCTATAGGAATTTTAGGCGCCACTGTCATGCCTCATAATTTGTATCTTCATTCCAGTATAGTACAGACAAGAAACTTCAAAAGGGATGAAGCAAACAAAAAACTGGCAATAAAATTTTCAACAATCGATTCTACCGCATCTCTTATGCTGGCATTTTTTATTAATGCTGCAATATTGATTATAGCCGCAGCAACGTTTTATACCACAGGATACCGGGAAGTCGCGGATATTGCAGATGCCTATAAGCTTCTTTCACCCTTACTGGGTGTAACCTTAGCCAGTACAGTCTTCGCTATAGCATTATTAGCTTCCGGGCAAAACTCCACTTTAACAGGGACGCTGGCAGGTCAGATTGTTATGGAGGGATTTTTAAATATCAGGTTAAAGCCCTGGCTGCGAAGGCTTATTACCAGGCTTATTGCAATAACTCCCGCTTTTATTGTTACGCTTTTGTACGGGGAAAAAGGAACTACAAGCCTGCTTATATTAAGCCAGGTGATTTTATCGATGCAGCTGGGTTTTGCAGTAGTTCCACTTATTCAGTTTACAAATGATAAAGCTAAAATGGGTATATTTGTAAATAAGATGTGGCTGAAAATAACTTCTTATGCAATATCAGCAATAATTATTTCCTTCAATGCATATTTATTGTTTCAGTTATTTACTGAATGGTTTTAAAATTAACGATTATTTTTTATAAATATTTAAATCACGGAATTTAAAATAAGACAGACCGGACGAATTGGCAGCGGAAATCCTGTAAACGAAGAACTTATCAACCTTAGGAGAACGGATTGTAACGTTTATAAATTGTTCCTGAAGTGAAACATTTAAATTAACTCCGTTATAAAGAAATGTATCGGATTTTGTCACTCAAAATAAATCTAAAGCAAATACATTAAAGAAAACAATGATAGATAAAGATACGCTTGAAATCTGGTTTCATCATTTACAGGATGAAGCCGACGCATCCTACCTGTATAAAATACTCGGAAGGTTGGAAAATAATGAAGAGAAAAAAAGTATCTATTTTCAGCTGGCAGAGGTGGAAGAAAAACATAAGACTGTATGGCTGGATTTGCTTGCAAAAAACAACATTATAAAATCGGATTTAAAGCCCTCCGGCAGGGCAAAGTTTTACGGATGGACAGCAAATAAATTCGGGACCGGTATTCTTTCAAAGATGATGCTTCGGGAGGAAGGGCTGGAAGTAAAATCGTATCTTGGATTGTACAATTCAAGCAACTCTGCACAGACTAAAGATATTGCGCTTCAGCTTGCAAAAGATTCAGCCGAACATTCCAGCAAGCTGACAACTCTTTTGGACAGTGAAGGAGAATCATGGCATCAGACTGAATCAGGCGGATTGATGAGAAATGTTATTTATGGATTCAATGACGGGCTAACAGCTAATTTCGGCCTAATTGCCGGAGTAATCGGAGCCAACGTACAGCATCATTTTATTTTGATTTCGGGAATATCAGGTTTGTTTGCAGATGCTTTGTCTATGGGCGCTTCAGGATATCTTGCAGCCGTCAGTGAAAAAGAAGTATACGAGCATGAAAAGAAAATGGAAGCAGAAGAGATAAGGCTCATGCCCGAACTTGAAGCCGAAGAGCTTTCACTGGTTTATCAGGCAAAGGGCATGAGTAAACCGGATGCACAAAACCTTGCTAATAAAATTATTAAAAACCCGGAGCTTGCACTGCAGGAAAGTGTAAGAGAAGAATTGGGAATAAGCAAGACGAATACTCACCCGTTAAGGGAAGGGTGGATCACAGGACTTTCTACGGCAATCGGAGCATTAATTCCTGTTGCACCCTTTCTGATATTTGACGGGAAGACCGCCGTAATAGTTTCCTTTTCAATTTCCATGATTGCTCACTTTGTTATAGGAGCCGCAAGAAGTGTATTTACAGGAAGAGGAATTTTTAAAAGCGGCTTTGACATGTTCATTGTTGGTATAGGAATAGCTGTATTAGGATATTTTGTGGGCGAGCTCATAACAAGATTGTTTTAAATGAAAATCTGTTAGTTTATAATTTTTAAAGTGATAAAACATCTGTAAAAAATCTACAGATCTTCGCGGAACATCTCCATAAATTTCCCCGGATCTTTCAATGGTGTAAAGTTAAACTTCTCATAAAGGGAATGTGCGTCTCTTGTTGCAAGAAACCATCTCCTCAGATTTTGAAGTTCACCGTATTTTAAAATTACTTCCATTAACCATTTTGATAATCCCTTTCCCCGGTGTTCTTCGAGAATGAATACATCCGCCAGGTATGCAAAAGTGGAATAATCTGTAATTACCCGAGCAAAACCCACCTGGCTTCCTTTATAATAAACGCCAAAACATAAGGAATTTTTAATTGAATTTTTAGTAGTTTTTAACTTTCTGTTTTTTGCCCAATAGGATTTGCTCAAATAATTGTGGATAACAGTTATATCCAGCTTTAAATTATCAGTGCTTATCAGATATCCGTTTTTCCCGAAGTTTCTTTTCATAATTTGAGTTAGTTCATTTACAAAATAACAAAAGTAAATCAAATTTATTATTTAACTTTTAATAGTTTACCTAAATAATTATTTTCAATCGTGACATCTTATATAAAGGCATTTTTCATTTCAATCCACTGTATTTTAATAGCAATATTAACGATCATTGTTTCCCCCATAGACAGAAAAGGAAAAATTACTCATTATCTTTCAAAAGCGTTTGGAGGAGGAATCCTGTTTATTGCCGGCGTAAAAGTTGAGGTTAAGGGAAAAGAAAATCTCAATGCCGGAGATAATTATATATTCATTTCAAATCATTTGAGTTATTTTGATATACCGATTTTAATGCTCGCAATTCCTAATAATGTTCGATTTATTTACAAAGATTCGATCAGTAAAATTCCCATTTTAGGATGGGGAATGTACCTGGGAAAATATATTCCTATTAACCGTGACAATGTACGCGAAGCGATGAGATCATTGAAAAAAGCAGCGAAACAAGTTCTGAACGGTATTTCAGTTGTGATTTTTCCGGAAGGGACCAGAAGCTTTGACGGAATTCCGGGTGAATTCAAAAGAGGAATGTTTGTACTTGCTGATGAAGCGCGTGTACCCCTGGTTCCGACAACAATAATCGGCTCGAATAAAATTATGCCGAGAAATAAATTCATAATAAAATCAGGTACTGTAAAAGTAGTATTTTCAAAACCAGTAAATTACAGAAAAGACAAAAATTTTCTTGAAGAAATAAGAAACGAAATTCTGACGGAATTAGTATAAGTAACTATTCCATACTCTTAAACCCAATTATGTCTGTAACTATAAATGAAGTGGATAATATAGCAAAGCTTGCAAAGCTTAAATTTTTCGAAGATGAAAAAATAAAGCTGCAAAAAGATCTGAATAAAATACTTGAATATATTGATCAGCTTAATGAACTAAATCTTGAAAACGTCGAGCCGCTTGAGAACATTAATGAATCAGAAAATGTAATGCGGAATGATACAGCAGAAATATGGCTGACAACGGAAGAAGCTTTGAAGAATGCTCCTTCAAGAACAGGAAAGTTTTTCAAAGTTCCAAAGGTCCTCGACAAATGAAAGTAGCCGGAATAATTCCTGCAAGATATAAGTCATCCAGGCTTCCCGGAAAACCGCTGCTGTTAATCCGGGGCAAGCCAATGATACAAAGGGTATATGAACAGTCAAAGAAATCAAAATTAATTAACAGCGTTGTAGTTGCTACCGACGATAAGAGAATTTTTGACTGCGTAAATGAGTTCGGTGGTAATGTGGTGATGACATCTGTTAAACATTTATCGGGAACGGATAGAATTTGTGAAGCAGTAAAAAAAATAAATTGTGATATAGTCGTCAACATACAGGGAGATGAGCCGTTTATTGAACCGCGCAACATAGATATGGCAATAAAGTCCCTGCTCAACGATAAAAGTCTGAATGTGTCCACACTTGCATGTCTTATCATAAATCTTGCTGATCTGTTAGATGAAAATAAAGTCAAAATTGTAAAAGATAAAAATGATTTTGCACTTTATTTTTCCAGGAATTATTTACCTTACGATATGAAACACAATCCGGCCGGATTATGGACCTTGAAAAAAAATAAGTATTATAAACATATCGGATTATATGTGTACAGAAAAAGTTATCTATTGAAGTTTTCAAAAATGAAAAAAAGTTATCTTGAGACTCTGGAAAAATTAGAACAGTTAAGAATACTGGAAAGCGGAGAAAGAATTAAAATGGTATTAGTAAAAAAAGATTCATTTTCAATTGATACTGCGCTTGATTTAAAATTAGCCAATTAGGTTTAATGGTAATAATAGAACGAGAATATCTTTTTTCGTTCCATTAATTATTGATGTTATATGATAAAGCTTACAGAACTTTCCGAAACTCATAAAGATTCGTTAATTGAATTATTAAACAATGAGAATGTTGCAAAATGGCTTCTGGTAGTTCCGTTCCCGTATTTACCCGAAGATGCGGATTACTTTATTAATAAATGCAAAGAGAATAAAAAAGGTGAATATAGAAAAGATTTCGCTTATGCTGTGGAGAATGACGGAACACATATTGGCGGCATTGGCTTGCATTTAAGTGATGAGCATAAAGCGGAAGTCGGTTACTGGCTGGGTGAAAAATATTGGGGAAATGGTTATATGACAAAAGCATTAAAACAAATATTGGACTTCGGCTTCAATGAATTAAAATTAGTCAGAATAACCGCACATATTTTTGAGGGAAATATTCCTTCAGAGAAATTGTTAGGAAGATGCGGATTTGAGTATGAAGGATTTATGAAAAAAATGTATTACAAAAATAATGAATTCCTAAACTCTAAGTTATTTGCCAAAGTCATTTGAAAAATACTAAATACATTTTCCTTACAGGAGGAGTAGTTTCATCGCTGGGAAAGGGTATAGCTGCTGCCTCACTCGGATTTTTGCTAAAGTCGCGTGGTCTTAAAGTGACAATACAAAAGCTTGATCCTTACATAAATGTTGATCCGGGGACAATGTCTCCTACGCAGCATGGAGAAGTATTTGTTACTGATGATGGAGCAGAAACAGATCTTGATCTCGGACATTATGAAAGATTTCTCGATGAGAATATGTCGAGGGCAAATAATATGACGACCGGACAGATTTATAATGAAGTAATAACAAAGGAAAGGCGGGGCGATTATCTTGGCGCTACAGTTCAGGTCATACCTCACATCACGGACGAGATCAAAAGAAGAATAAGATTGCTGGAAAAGGATAACAAGTATGACGTGATAATTTCAGAGATCGGCGGAACGGTCGGAGATATTGAATCTCTTCCTTTTCTGGAAGCAATGAGGCAGCTGATGTTTAATGTGGGGAAGAATAACTCTTTGAGCGTTCATCTGACTCTTGTTCCCTACATTAAATCTGCAGGTGAGCTTAAAACAAAACCCACCCAGCATTCTGTAAAGACATTGCTTGAAATAGGTATACAGCCCGATATATTGATATGCCGCAGCGAGCTTGAACTATCCAAGGATCTCAAAGCAAAGATAGGATTGTTTTGTAATATCGAGCCGGAATCAGTTATGCAGGCGCTTGATGCCCGGTCTATTTATGAAGTACCTCTTCTTTTGAAAGAAGAAAAGTTTGATGAAGTGGTTTTGAAAAAGCTTAACATTAAATCCGGTAAGCCGCGACTCAGGCACTGGACTACTATAGTAAATAAGATTAAAAATCCTGAACAAGAAATTAATATTGGTATCTGCGGAAAATATAATATTATTCCTGATGCTTACAAAAGTATTTTAGAATCTTTCGTTCATGCCGGCGCTTTTAATGAAGTTAAGGTAAATGTTGTATGGATTAACTCGGAAGAAATTGAATCGGGCAAAAGAAATATTGCTGAGATTCTTGGTGATATCAATGGGTTATTAGTTTGTCCCGGATTTGGGAAAAGAGGAATTGAAGGAAAAATTTCTGCTATTAAATATATAAGAGAAAATAAAATTCCGTTTCTCGGGATATGCCTCGGACTGCAATGCGCGGTAATAGAGTTTGCAAGAAATGTATGTAATTTAAAAAATGCCAACTCAACGGAGTTCAAGCTGACAAAATATAATGTGATTGATATTATGGAATACCAGCGTTCTGTTAAAGTAAAAGGAGGTTCCATGCGGCTTGGGGCCTACCCCTGTATCATCGAAAAAAATTCTCTTGCCTTCAAATGCTATAAGAAAGAATTTGTAAACGAAAGACACCGGCACAGATATGAAGTTAATAACAATTACAGGAAGGTGTTAACTGATAAAGGAATGAAATTATCCGGCTTATCTCCTGACAGTACTCTTGTTGAAATCATTGAGCTACCAAAAAATATTCACCCCTTTTTCCTCGGGTGTCAGTTCCATCCGGAATTAAAGTCCCGACTAATTAATCCGCATCCGTTATTCCGGGAGTTTGTCAAAGCCTGCAAGGAACTCGATTAAGAGAGAGTTAAACAATTATTCTTCTTCGAATTTCTTAAGGTCTTTTATAAATTTCTCTGCATCCTTTATGGATAACTTATCCAAGTACATTTCCTGAGAGCCGCCGCCATCTGCAACATTCTGAAGCTCTGTAATTACAAGATTCATGTCAACCGGTTCATTTTTTTTAAGACAGCTGATTATATGTGCATTCAGAGTGCCAATCTTAAACCTGTCGTTTATTTTATTATAAATAACATGCAGGTCTTCCGAAGAATTATTCATAAATATTTATTAGAATACTATAATTAATAAAATACGAAAAATTTTGTTGTCAGAAACTGCCATAAATAAAATTCACCTTTCACTCTTAGTCACTCTTAGTCATTCTTAGGATTGATATCAAAACTATAATAAAATTGTAGTACTGAAATCAGACCCAATCCTTCCCCTTATGTCCCCATATGAGGCTGCTCAAACCTTCTCTCCTTCCCAAGCCCCAGCTTGGGAAGGTTTAATCCTGTTCCAGTTTACTTTACAAAAACTGGGGCTTTGTAAGTAGTAGGTTATGTTTTGAGAAAAACAAATTTGAACCCACCCCGACTTAGTAAGGGATTGTTTGGGAAGAGTTTATGCGAAATTTTGTAAATACAGTCTATCATTGAAGACACTCAAAAAAACATTTTAGAATTTAAAATTCTCCGGCTCGTTTTGAAATAAACCTTACTTTTAATTTTGCAAAAGATTATTTTTAAAAAACAATTTCTACTGAACAAGGAACTTACATATAAAGGTATTCCAGCTTCCCCCGGTGTTTCTATAGGCAAAGCATATATATATACCCGTGGCACTTTTGAAATTGATATTCAATTCCTGAATCCAAATGAAATTGAAAAAGAAATTGAAGATTTCAAAGGCTCGCTTGAACTTTCAATGAAGGAATTAAATAAGATACGGGCTTTCTCATACGAAAAAATCGGCGAAAAAAATTCACTGATCTTCGATGCACAGCTTGAGATTCTTAACGATAATTTTTTTATTTCCAGTATTATTAAAAGGATACAAAATGAAAACAGATCTGCAAGTTTTCTTTTTGATCAGGAGATAGATAAGCTTGGTCAGGCAATGCTATCGAGTCATGATGAATATATCAGAGAGAGGTTTTCCGATATTAATGACGTGCGAAACAGAGTCATACGAAACATGAAAAAAGAAAAACTTGTCTCCAAGGTAGAAGAGCATTCGATTATAATAGGGCATGAACTAAGCCCTGCGGATACAATTTTGTTCAGCAGAAGAAAAGTTCAGGGATATGCAACGGACAGGGGAGGAATTACTTCACACGCTGCGATAATTTCAAGAGCTCTTAGAGTACCGGCTGTAGTCGGTATGAAGGATATTACAAAGGTAATTTCTTCCGGAGACTTTATTATTATTGACGGATTCAACGGCTTAATAATAAAAAATCCCTCAGAAAAGTCCCTCAGGAATTATAATAAAAAACTTGAAGAGCTGAAAGAATACGAAAAAAAGCTGAATCTTGTAATTGATCTTCCAAGTGAAACTATTGACAAAAAAAATATTGAGCTTTCTGCCAATATAGAATTTGATGAAGAAATTGATTTTATAGTTAACTATGGTCACTGTGGAATTGGATTATACAGGACAGAGCATTTATTTCTTGAAGCCGGTGATTTTCCCTCAGAAGACAGGCAAATCGAAGAATACACGCATATTGCCAATGTAACATATCCGAACAGTGTGACAATAAGGACTTATGATATAGGGGGAGACAAGCTTTTACCTCATTCAGAAAAAGAAGATAATCCTTTTTTGGGATGGAGAGGGATCAGAATTTGTCTGGACCGGGTTGATATCTTTAAGGAACAATTAAGCGCCCTTCTCCGATCCTCCGCCAAAAAAAATGTAAAGATAATGTTCCCAATGATAGCCTCGCTTTCTGAAATTAAAAGAGCCAAAGAGATACTCAATGAAGTTAAAGCCGATCTTGACAGTAAAGAAATAAGATACGACAAAAGAATCAAAATCGGAATAATGATCGAGGTTCCCTCCGCTTATTTTCTCGCCGATGATCTTGCAAAAGAAGTGGATTTTTTCAGCATCGGAACTAATGATCTCATTCAATATATACTTGCAGTAGACAGAGGAAACGAATACATTTCCAATCTTTACCAGGAATTCCATCCTGCAGTGATCAGGGCGATTAAAAGCATTGCCGATGCAGCTCACCGGAATAAAATTAAAATAAGTGTTTGCGGTGAAATGGCCTCCGATCCCCTTGCTACCGCTGTTCTCATTGGTTTAGGTATTGAAGAACTTAGTGTTGTACCTTCAATTTTTCCTGAAATAAAACAGATAATCAGAAAAATGAAATACAATGAAGCAGAAAAACTCTGTAAAGAAATTTTATCCCTGTCAAACGAAGAAGAAATCAGACATAAAGTCGAAAAATTTTACAAAGAGAAAATTGATCTGAAATAAATAGTACTCTAAAAACAATTCTCATTTCATTACGAATTCTGTTTAAACAATAAACAAATGATCAGGTATGTCGCATTGCTCCGCGGTATTAATGTGAGCGGGCAGAAATTAATAAAGATGAAAACATTATCTGAGATGTTTGAAAGCTTTGGATAAGGAATATTAAGACATACATTCAAAGCGGAAATGTAATTTTTGAAACTGCTATAAAAGATACGGACTCTTTGAGAAAAACAATAGAAAAAAAACTTTACAAGTTACTTGGCTATGATGTAAAGATTATACTGCGGACATTTACACGAATTGAGGAACTTGCAAAATTAAATATTTTTGAAAAATACACAACAGATAATCGGGTTAAATATTATATATCTTTCTTATCCGGAGTACCGTCTGCCAAGCCACTCCTTCTACTGGAATCAGTTAAAAAGGATATCAGAGTTGTACATTTGGATATAAGCTGCCGGGATTTATTTTAGCTAACTTACATGCTTCTTTAGACGGAAAATGTGTTGTTAACTATGCTCAATGGAAAACAAAAGAAGATTTTCAAAATATGCTTAAAAATAGCGATGTTGCATCACATATGAAAGAAGCTTCTGATTTATCAAAAAAGATAGAGCCGAATCTCTATATCGTAAACTATATTGATCATGTCTGATTTGAGCTTTCAATATGTATCTCTCCAACAGAAATTCACTGAACAGCAATTAGAGTTTCTAAAACCTAAAAGATGAAATCAGAAAAATATTGGATGATAGTTGCTTCCAGAGACCATGTAAATAGGGGTGTAGCCGAAGGCTTTACTCAGGCTAATCACGGGAAAGCTGCACCTATAAGACGAATGAAAAAAGGAGATCTTATTATCTGGTATTCAGGAAAGGAAGAGTTTGAAAATCCGGATAAGTGTCAGCAATTTACGGCTATCGGACAGGTAAAAGATGATGATGTCTATCAGGTTAAGATATCTCCGGACTTTTCCCCGTTCCGAAGGAATGTAAAGTTCTTTCCTTCAAATAGTGTTTCGATTTTACCTCTCATTGAAAATCTGCAATTTATCAAAAATAAAAAAAGCTGGGGCTATCCTTTCAGAACGGGTTTTTTGGAAATTAACAAACATGACTTTGATCTGATCTCGTCTCAAATGCTGAATAAGGAATAATAAAATTAAAATAATCTAAATACATAATGTCGAAAAATCCAAAGATCCCAGAAAATTACCAGACAGTAATGCCGTATCTGATTCTAAATGGTGCGGATAAATTTATCAACTTTGCAAAAAATGTTTTCGATGCGGTGGAGACACACAAATCCATGAGAGACGAAAATATTGTCATGCATGCAGAGATTATGATCGGCGAAAGTACGATAATGTTTGCAGACAGTACAAAGGATCATCCTGGAAGGTCTTCAGGATTTTTTATATATGTTGATGACGCTAATCAAACATATAAAAAGGCAATCGATGCAGGAGCAACAAAAGTATCTGAACTTTCCGATCAGGTTTATGGAAGAAGCGGAGGAGTATTGGACCCATTTGGTAATACCTGGTGGATTACATCGGTCCAATAGTATAGGAGTTACTCAGTATAGCTTTATTTGTCATACTGGCTTCTATACATAGATTTTAAATCCGATTACTTGTAATTTTAATCCAATATCATTTGTCTAAAATATTCATAAAAAATATGAAAAACCTTTTAGCAAGAAGCAGGATTACAATAAATGTCCCTGCTGCAAAAGTGTGGGACGCCCTTATAAATCCAAAAATAATAAAGCAATATTTTTTTTGGAACCGAAGCTGAATCAGATTGGAAAGTTGGAAGTCCAATCGTGTTTAAAGGAAAATATAAAGGAAAATCTTACAAAGACAAAGGTGAGATACTTGAAATAGTACCAAAGAAAATACTTAAGTATACATACTGGAGCAGTCTTTCAGGAGTTCCGGATAAGCCTGAAAATTAGCATAATGTAAGATATAAATTATCAGCCGGTATCGGTAAAACAACTTTGTCAGTTTCAGAAAATAATGTTGCAAATGAAAAGTCGCGCAAAAGCTTTCAGCAAAATTGGACTATGGTACTCGGTAAATTGAAAGAGATATTGGAAAAGAAATAAATGGTCAGGAATTTTTTCTACAGCGAATGAGCAAATAAAAATCATCCCGGTTCACATCATTTAACTCTCAGGTCAATTCTAACTATTAATCTATGGAACATAAAGAAGTAGATATTTAATACTTACCTGTATTTACCGGAGTACTTTTGTTTAGTTGTGTAAAGGAATATTCATTAAAAGATATATGAACAATAAATGTTAAAGAAATTTTAAAGGAAAAATGAAAAAACTGATTGTATTCGATCTGGACGGGACGCTTGCAGAAAGTAAATCTCCTCTTGACCCCGAAATGGCCTCACTGTTTGACAACCTTCTTAGTGTTGTAAAAGCCGCAATAATTTCCGGAGGGAGCTGGGGGCAATTTGAAAAACAGGTGCTTTCCAATCTGCCCATGGGTGATAACTTAAGTAATCTATTTATCCTGCCAACTTGCGGAACGCAGTTTTATGAATATAAAGGAAGCTGGAAAAAACTTTACTCGGAAGATTTCACTCAGGAGGAAAAGGATAGAATAATAAGTTCACTAAAAAAAGCAGTTGAGCAATCGGGATTTGAGATCGGAAAAATCTGGGGAGAACAGATAGAGGATCGCGGAAGCCAGATTACCTTTTCCGCATTGGGACAGGAAGCGCCTCTGGAAGAAAAGAAAGTTTGGGATCCACAATTTTCCAAGCGAAAGAAAATAAAAGAAATCCTTGATACTCTTATTCCGGATTTTTCAGTCCGCCTTGGTGGAGCAACTTCAATTGATGTTACAAAGCCGGGCATTGACAAGGCATACGGAATCAGGAAGCTCAGAGACATTCTTGATATTTCTATCAATGAAATGATTTTTGTCGGAGATGCCCTGTTCCCTGGCGGCAATGACTATCCGGCGAAAGAAGCCGGTGCACTGTCTATTCAGGTCAGAGATCCTGATGAGACTAAACGGGTTATTGAAGCGATTATTGCCTGCTTAAGTTAAGTCAGTAAAATATCACAACAAGATTCTGAAATCTGAAATAATATTATATAAAAAAAAAACATGCAAAAGAGAAAATTAGGCAAGAACGGTCCGGAAGTATCAAAGATGGGTCTTGGCTGTATGGGTATGAGCGCATTCTATGGTGACCGGAATGAAAAGGAATCAATTGCAACGCTCAACAGAGCTTTGGAACTTGGAATCTATTTCTGGGATACCGCAGAGATATACGGTCCTTATACAAATGAAGAATTGATCGGGCGTACAATTAAAGGAAAACGGGACAGTGTTTTTATTGCAACAAAGTTTGGAATAAAAATTGGACCCGGAGGACGAAGGCTTGATGGCAGTTCCGAAAATGTTCGTAAATCTGCCGAAGAAAGTTTAAAACGCCTGGGCATAGATACAATAGATCTTTATTACCAGCACCGCATGGATTCTGAAGTTCCTGTTGAGGACACAATTGGAACAATGAGTGATTTAATCAACGAAGGCAAGATTCGCTATATAGGAATTTCCGAAGCTATGCCTGAAATAATAGAAAGAGCTCATAAAGTTCATCCCATTACGGCTTTGCAAAGCGAATATTCTTTATGGACCAGGGATGTTGAAAGCAATGGAGTACTGAAAACAGTCCGCCGTCTTGAAATTGGTTTCGTACCATACAGTCCATTAGGAAGAGGTTTTTTAACAGGCGCCATAAAAAGTCCTGATGATCTTGAAGAAGGGGATTTTCGTAAATCTAATCCCCGATTTATGGGTGAGAATTTTCAAAAGAATTTAAATATCGTTGATAAAGTAAAGCAGTTTGCAGAGCAAAAGGGATGCACGCCATCTCAATTGGCCCTTGCCTGGGTTTTATCTAAAGGGGAAGATATGGTACCTATTCCCGGAACAAAGCGCAGAAAATACCTGGAAGAGAATGCTGTTGCAGCTGATATTACGCTTAATTCCGATGAGATAGAAGAAATAGATGCAGTTTTTCCACCTGATATCACTGCCGGCGCGCGATATTAAAAGCATAACAAATTAATTTTTATTGGTATGATTGAAATCAATAAGCTCACAGAATTCAATTCAAAACAATTATTGTCTTTCGGTCATATCGGTTATAAATCGAATGCAGTATATAAGCTCGAACAAAACTCCAGCGATAATGAAATTGTTTTTGTATTTAAATATATAAAACTCGAGTGTCCTTACATAAAGACTTATCTAACTAATGATACGGTAATTGCAACATATACCAGAATTATTTCCGAGGGAAATTCTTTTGGAGCTTATGATAAACAAAGGCTTGTTGGAGTTGTAATTGCTGAAAAACGGGAATGGAATAATTCTTTATGGATCGAGCTTATTCTGGTAGCCGAACGGGAGAGAGGCAAAGGTATCGGAGCTTCATTGTTGAAAAAACTTATTCAGAATGCCTCCAATAAAAATATAAGAGTAATATCACTTGAAACACAGAATACAAATGTTCCGGCAATCAATTTTTACAGAAAAAACGGATTTGAAATATCAGGTCTGAATATAAATCTATACAAAGATTTAGAAAGCAAAGATGAAATAGCTATTTATATGACAAAAACTTTATTGATCATTGATTAGTACTTCTTTTAGAATTCCTCGAAAGTTATTAGTTTATTAAAACTTCATTTTTCTTAAAATCAATTTGTCTTTGGCGGAAATGTTTCTTAGCAATTTTCCCGACAGCCCTGGTTGAAAGATAATTCCAGCCATAACCCATTCCAATTGAGAGCAATGGAACAGTATATTTCATTATTGATTTTTGCAAAATATCCGCTCCCAGCTTTGTACCCAATCGCTTAAAGGCATTGAGCATACCTTTAGAAATATATTTTTTAACAACATCTTCAGTCAGCTTGCTTCCGATTTTCATTCCCATTTTGCCTGCTATTTCTGCAACTGAACCTCCGACAGCATAAGCCAGAATATTCAATATATCTTCCGGATCATCGGGATCTAAGGGAACTTCATATAATTTTCCCAGATTTGCTACAAGCTGTAATTGAAAACGAACCAAGAGAACTGCTTCGGCTGTCATGGATGTTAATGCAAGCGCAACATTGGCAGGCAAGCCTACAACACCTTCTCCTACTGTAGCGATTGCCACAATTTCATCGGCGGAAACAACAAGGCCGGTTGCCGCGCCCACTAATGCCGAATTATGAGCTGCTACCTTAATTAGTTTATTAGCAATAAATTCATCGTCTCCCATAGAATATTTATTTCTGAAATATTCTACATTTGCATTCTTCCAGTAACTTCTGAAGGATTTTTGAATCAGGTGAAATAGCCATTCTCCGCTTCTAAAGGTTGTCCATCCTCCGACTCCTCTTACTTCATCAATAACATCTCTTAACTTTTTCTTAATGCTGACTTTGTTTTCTTCTTCGCTCATAATTTACTTAACTTTCTTTGTGTAAAAAAATATATAAAAAGGTTGGTTATTAATTCAATCAACGTATTAAGTAATTAAAGAAAGAACAATACAATTCAATCAAATTCCTCGATGGTAATTACTTAAAAATTGTGGTCATGAGTAAGACTCAATCTGTGATTGAGAAAAGTTACGGGTATTTGATCGACGAATTAATCTGTCTTTTTTACCAGTAACAAATCCGAATTATCCCATAGGGATTTAATATTGGTATCTGGAATGTCTGCCTCGCAAAGCGGCCCGAGCGGACTATTTATAATTTATGTTAATTAAACTTAATAAATACAATTTTGTTAACATATTACATATATTAAATTAAACATTAATTTCTAACAAAGCTATTTGTAATATTTTTTACGATAGCTTATGACTAAAATATCTTATGAAAAAAATAATATTTTACATATTTTTATTAATACCTCTGTTAGCGTTCGCACAGGAAGAATACGGGGATGGGGATGAAATCGAGCTTGCATGCGGAGTGCAAAGATGGGCAATAAAAGTCTTTACCGACCCGGATACAGTTCTGATTAATTTTAACAACATTGTTCCTACAACAATTGCCGAACAAAAAAGTATTCCCGCGCCTCCGAATATAGGTACTAATCCTCCCCGGTTGTCTACTGAGACTACAGTTGATCAGTTGGAATGCTATATTATATTTTTCAAGTTAGAAACAGACCAGGACATACATCTCGGTATTATGAGCACTAATTTTCAGGATACCATGGTGGCGGAAATTTGCGATCCAAGCTGTCCGGGTATAATAAGTACCAGCAGGTACCAGATGCTAAGGACTTTACGCGACTGGTTTGTAAATACATATCATCCGACAACCAGCTTCCAAAATCTATTCTTAAGAGTTCGTTTGACTGGTGTAGGTTTTTTTGACACGGTTCATGGTCAGAGGGGAATGGCGCCAAACGGAAGAGAGATTCATTCCGTGTTATCCATACTGCCGTTCACATTAAATCTATCAATTAATCTGGAAGCATGTACGATGGTGGATACTGTGAATGTTGAACTTAGAAATTCTGTCAGCCCTTTTAATCTTATAGAATCCAGAAAGGGTCTTGGAGGAAACGGAGTATCGCAACAAATATCTTTTGGGAATTCAGTAAACGGAACACCATATTATATAGTTGTGAAACATAGAAATGCAATTTCAACTTGGAGCGGAATTCCGCATCCGTTTACATCAAATACATTAACCTATAATTTCACTACTGCCGCTTCACAGGCTTTCGGTAATAATATGAAATTAACCGGAGCTCTTTATTCTTTTTACCAGGGAGATGTCAACCAAGATGGATTTATTGAACTTTCGGATATTTCCGCTATATACAATGACGGAACAATATTCTTATCCGGTTACGTTACAACAGATTTAAATTGTGATAATTTTGTAGACCTGACCGATTTAATTATTTGTTTCAATAATTCTTCTAATTTTATAAGCATTATAAGACCCTGAAAAATTCTTCACAAAAAGCAAAACTGTTAGAGTATAGAATGGATTTTTCTTAACCAGGCCTCAAAGAGATGATACCAAAGAACTACACATCCTATTCACTTCTGTGATTAAAAGCGCCTTTCAGTATGATGGAATTGATATTTGTCGTATGGAGGCGATAGAAGAAGAAGTGGAAAAACAATTAAGACTGCTGACTCAGGATTTTGAAAGTAATGGTTCGGATGTGTTTTTTTTAATT
>JBBSDT010000022.1:0-18076 GCA_038240405.1 Ignavibacteria bacterium | reverse complement strand
GAGCACCAAGAAAATTTTTCTCAACCTTTACTAACTATGAAAACGATATAGAAAAACAAGCCAGTGTGATTTTATTCTATGATACTTTCAACTTCACTATAAATTCGAATTGGTTATCTTCAGTTGGTAAAGAAAATAAAATGACAATGTATTGCAAGAACTATAATATTTTTTATGAGGAAGATAATCGTTTTTCTGAACTGTATACTTTAGAATCTGATAAAAATTTTCGTTGGTCAAAGAAAATAAAAACTAGTTATTATCTAAATAAAGGACTTGAACGAGACATTGAACTTGATCCTTTGAACAAAATTGCTGAAAATAAAACTCTTGATATGATGTTTGAGACATTTTTTTGCGACATGGATGAAATTAATAGTGAATTGTATAAAAAGCAGTTTAAAGCAGCGATTAAAACAAACGAGATTATTCAGATTATGTATGAAAGACCATTACAATTCATTAACTATGACATTTAAAAAAATAATTATATTAGTTCTTGATGGTTGTGGAATTGGTCAACAAGATGACTATTTAGAATTTCAAGATATTGAAACTAATACCATAGGTAATATTTATAAAATTATTCCTAATTTTAGCTTGCCTTGGCTTGAGTCAATGGGATTAAACCATTTACTAAAACTAACAGAAACAAATAATGAGCGAATCCCGGGATGGTTTGGAAAAATGAAACAACAAGCACTTGGAAACGATACATTTGCAGGTATTTGGGAAATGGTGGGTGTAGTATTTAATTGTAGATTCGTGAGTAACATTCAGGAGCTTAGTGACAAGATAACTAAGAAAATAAATAGTGAGTGCGATGTTTTAACAATATGTAATAAGTATATTTCTGGCTACATTGCTCTTGATAAATACTATGATGAACATATAAAAACAAAACTTCCAATTTTATACCTTTCGGATGATGGAGTAATCTTGTTAGCCGCTCACGAAGAAATTATGAGCGCAAATGAATTAAATAATATTGCTCAGAAGATATCAAAGACAATTTATAATCTTGGTTATGTTCGGATAATTACCAGACCATTTTATGGAGAACGTGGACATTTTGTTCGAAATGAATCAGAACGGAAAGATTTTTTACTCCTAGAGACTCCTACTTCGAACCTAATTACGGATTTGGTGCAAAGTGGGGTTTCGGTAAGAATGACAAAGCACCTTAATAGAATTTTTAATTTCCCCCCTGGAACAATGATTCTTAAAGAAAATTATAACAATAATAGTGAATTATTTTCGTTAATAAATAGAGATACGTTTGAAAACTATAACTTACAATTATATGTCATTCCAGATACTGATAATTTTGGTCATCAAAAAAATTTAGTTGGCTTTTCAAACTGTTTAATAGAAATCGATCATTGGTTACAAGAATATACAAAATTATTAAGTGGTGATGATTTGTTAATCATAACTGCTGATCATGGTTGTGATCCTACATCTTATTTACGAGGTCATTGCCGCGAATACGTCCCCTTACTTGTATATAATAAAAATAGTATAAATTCTTTTGACCTTGGGATAAGAAATACTTTTTCAGACATTGGTCAAACTATTGCCATGAATTTTAATTTACGATCTTTATCAAGAGGTATATCTTTATTATGAAACATTATAATTATTCGGATTTTAATCTCAAAAACTTACAAAAAATTAAAACTTCAAAATCTATTTCAATAGGAGTTTGTCTTCCTGTTTTAAACGAAGCTCAAACTCTGAATAAAGTTGTTAATGTAGTCAGGAGTTGTGGTAGTCTAGTTGATGAGGTAGTTATTATTGATAGCGGTTCAAATGATGGTAGTACAAAAATAGGTAAAGATTTGGGTGTTAGGGTAATAAGAGACAGCTATTCTTCTAAGAAAATAGGAATGAAGTTGAAAAGAGGTAAAGGTTGGAATTTGTGGTCTTCATTATATTTTTTAAATACGGATATTATTATTTGGATTGATTCTGATATTCGAAATATAAATCAGAGATTTATACTTGGATTAATTGGACCAATGCTAACTGATAAAGCGATTAAATTTGTTAAGGGATTCTATAAAAGACCTAAAGGAGATTCGCGAGTAACAGAAATCTTAGTTCGACCATTTCTTAATTTTTTTTTCCCAAAGACAATAAATGTTATACAACCTTTATCTGGAGAATATGGTGGTTATAGAAAGTTTCTTGAAAAAATACACTTTTACTCCGGTTATAGTGTTGATGTTTCTATTTTGTTAAATGCATTTCATCTTTTGAAGCAGAATGAAATTGCTCAGGTTAATCTTGGTAAACGTGTCCATTCTTTGCATACAGTCACATTTCTTGGTAAAATGGCTGCGTCAATTTTAAAAACACTTCTTTACTTTGTAGTAGAATTTGATATACTTATTATAAACAAAAAACCCAAAAGTGTTTTGAGACAATTTGACATTGTTCAAAACATTCCAAGTTGTAATGATTTCGTAGCATCAGATTATTTACTACCACCAATGATTACTGTACAATCCTATCAAAAGAAATTTAATTTTTAGATTTATTATGTGATAAAGCAGATTCAAAAAATTACTACAAAGGCAATTATCATTAAAGCTTCAAAAGTACTATGTTTGAAAGATACAAAAGGAACTTGGGAGCTACCAGGTGGTAGAATTGAATTTGGAGAAAGTCCAGAAGAAGCATTGAAACGTGAAATACGTGAAGAGCTCGGATTCTCAAATGTAAAGATTCTTAAACCAGTTAGCATTTGGTCCTTTGTAATTGCTTCCAGTATTAGCAAACAATATATCGTTCTTATTTATGAATGCGAGATTTTGGATCTACAAAATAGAATTCCCAAAAATAATGAATTTTTAGAGTACGCTTGGTGTCATCTTAGCGAGATAAAAAAGCTTAAAATGAAAACAGGTTATAAGAAAGCAATTGAAAAATATTTTTCGAAACATAATGGAAGAAAAATCATGGCACAAAGACCTCATTGAAAATTACAAAAATACTTTAATAGCATTAAAGGTACGAAAAATTGAGTTATTCAAATCTATTGAATTACCAATTGCAAATATTGAGATTTTTGATTTTACTCAAATTGCTTTTTTGCAACGAAGAATTAAGTTTAAAATCGAAATGAACCCACAAATTGTTCGCTTTGCATGTGTGCCTGATAGACTTGGAGTTAGCTCCATATACATTAACACTTCGCGAGAAACATCGAAAGTATTCTCAAGAATTTTAGACACTCTTAGGCAATATCCAGAAATTAAGAATATTATTTTGCAGAATGCCACCAAGAAAACGACTGCTTTAAACAAAATTTCTGGGAGGTTACTATTGGAAAATGAAAATTTGGATTCAAGCAGAAAAAGAGTTCTGGAGCTTTATAAAGGATCTCGGGACACGGGAATTTTAAATAGAGTAAATGCAGATGATAAGAATTTTATTATTTTCGAGAAAAGATATGGTGAGTTTATGAAGCCAACTATGTTAAATCAAAATTCCACAATAACTAATTTAGAAATATGTCAAGTATGGAAATATCTTCAAGAATATGAAACTAAAATTAAACTAATACAAAATATTATTTTAACCGCAAGAGGTAATGCGCATAAATATAAACCTTTGATTTTTGAATTCTCTTTGAACGTTGGAAAATTTCTTTTTATTGATATCGATTAAATTCAAATATTATTAAAATTTAAAAAGTAAAGTTATCTAGAGTTTGGTTACCTCTTTAAGCTCACTATATAATTTCTCCAATTCCTTTAATGCAGCTTCTCTAATACTTCCATGCGGAGTAAATTGCAATGCATGCTCTGCAACTCTTATCTTCTTCAAAATTTCTTATTCCGAATTGATATTTAGTATCGGTTTTGGCACTATCTAAAATACCAAAAGTCCATAACAAAATAAGATATAAACCATGATCCATTTATATGGTTGTGGCTTGTCTATGAGTTTACAAAAGTTCTTTAGAATAGTATTCTTTATAAATCTTGATTTTAGGGGCTATAGCTCAGTAAGTGTTGTATAATAAGAAAACTATCCGAAACGTTATATTTATTTGCCATGAATTTTTTTAAAGCTATTTTTACTAAGCAACTTCTCTTAACCCTGCTTCTTTTGGGAGTTTTGACTTTATTGTCATTTCCTTTAAGTAGGAGTTGGCGACAAAAAAGATCTATTGATCAAGAAATTAAAGGTTTGCAATCTCAGGCAAGTAAGCTGGAAGGCAAAAATAGCAATTTGAAAAATGTTCTTGATTATATGCAATCTGATCAATTCGTGGAAAAAGAAGCACGTACTAAATTAAATTATAAAAAAGCAGGGGAGTCAGTAGTCGTCATTGAGGATCGGCCTGGTACGTCAGTAACGGCCTCACCGTCGTTGTTTGAAGTTCCGCCGGCTCCGCCTACCTATCCAGAACCAAAAACAGTCATTAATTTTAATAAGTGGCTAGACTATTTTTTTAAAGTTCAAAAATAAAAAAGAGACCGAAAGTCTCTTTTTTTGAAAGTTAGAAAAGTGAGCCGACCGCGGGAATTGAACCCGCAACCTATAGTGGGTACAACTACGACTGCGTATGATGATTGGAAGACAACAATTACTGATCCAACCAGTAAAGTAAAAGATATATATAAAGATGCATATAATAACTTAATCCAAGTTGGTGAGCATAAAGGAAGTACTATCTATACCACAACCTACGAATATAATGGACTTAGTAAATTGACTAAGCTTACTGACGCAGAAGGCAATATTAGAAACTTTACGTATAATGGCATCGGCAATGTATTGACGGCTCAAGATCTTCATACTCCTTCTGATACTACGTTTGGCACATGGACATTTAGCTATGATGCCTCAAGTAACCTAAGCTCACGAACTAATCCTAATAGTCAGGTGGTGAACTTTACGTATGATGATATCAACCGTGTCTTAACAGAAAATTATACTGGAGCAACAGGCACTGAAGTAATCTATGTGTATGATAGTTGTTCTGAAGGTATTGGTCACCTTTGTGAAGTCACTAATCCCGCCAGTACCGTTGCGTATACCTATAACAAAATAGGGCAACAGATAGAAGAGGAAATGAATATTGATAGTGAGGACTTTACTACTGTCTATACCTATGACCGACAAGGTAATCAACTCGTAATTACTAACCCTGATAATTCACAAGCGAAGTATCTCTATGATGCGGCAGGGGCAGTCAACAAAATTCAACATAAAGAAAGTTCTGCTCAATCATTCTCCGATGTTATTTCTAGCCTCACCTATAACCCTGTCGGCTTAATTGAAACTGCAAATTACGGCAATGGTTCAACCACAACGAATACCTACGATGCTGATGAACTTTATCGTTTACGTCATAAAGTTACATCGGCTGGTACGGATTCAGTTCAAGACCTTACCTATACGTATGACCCCGTGGGAAACATTGCTAAGATCATTGATGCATCAGATACTGATACCGCCAAGACAACAGACTATACCTATGACGGATTAGATCGATTAACAGAGTCAGCAATCAAAGAGGCAGGTGCGACTGCCTTAGATGGACCAAACGCAGAAAATAGTACTCAGGAGTTTACCTATGATCCAAATGGTAATATAAATTCTAATCCAGACAATGGCGGATACAAATATTTTGGTCATTCGGGAACAAGTTATGCTAATCCTCATGCGGTAACCCAAACCGACGGAGGTCATACGTTCACATATGATCATAATGGAAATGTAACGAGCGATGAATTTGATGGCGCAACTACTACTTATACGTGGGATTATAATAATCGTTTGAGTCATATAAATAAAAATAAAGAGGATTTCTACTATTCATATGATGTGAACGGTCAGCGCATTAAAGCCGAAACTCCAAGTGATACCCTCTACTATCCAACTAAATTTTATACTGACACTGGTAGCGGTCCAGAAAAACATATTTTTTTAGGTGATACGGCAGTAGCGTCAGTAAAAGGTAGTAACTCAAGTGCTCATGTCTATAGCATTCACTCTGATCACTTAACTGGCTCAAATGTTGTCACTGACAGTACTCAAGCGATTGATCAATTAACTGATTATTATTCTTTTGGTACCATACGCTTAGATGACCAGACTGGATCATATAATGAAATGAGAAAATTTACAGGACATGAGTATGACGCAGATACTGGATTGACATATATGGATGCTAGATACTATGATGCGAACCTCGGTAGATTTTTGAGTCAAGATCCAGCATTTTTGGCAATCGGAAACTTTAAGAATTTAGAAAATATTATTCAGCAAAGCTCATCACTCTATTTTTCAAATCCACAAGATATCAATAGTTATAGCTATGTTATTAATAATCCATTAAAATATAAAGATGTGACAGGTGAGTTTTTTGGAGTTGATGATGCTGCAGGTGCATTATTAGGAAGTATTACCGGAGTAGGCTTGCATATAACTAGTTCATTAATTGCTAACCAGCCTTTAACGTGGGGAAATGTTGGAGGAGCTGCAACTGCAGGAGCAATAATTGGGTTCGGTACAGTAAATGCCCCAGAAACCCTCGGTGCTTCATTGGGAATATCTGTAGAAATTGCAGGTGCGATTGCATATGGGGGTTTTGGTACACTTGCAGGGAATACAGTTAAACAAGGCGTGGATATTGCGACCGGTGATCAAAAAACCCGATTTGATTTTAAGGAAACAGCTTATAGTACGGTGATAGGAGGGATAAGTGGAGGAATTACAGAGGGTTTTATTCCGAATGCAAAAATTCCCATGCTTTCCTCTGGTAGAGGTAATATGGAGTCTATCGGTAGAGGATTAGAAACAAAGCTAGCCAATGGATCGATTGGCAAAATATCACTTAAAACAAGTATCAAATCTGCAATTGGTTCTCAAGCAAGTGATTCGTATAAGTCCTTAGCAGGTACTATTTTTAGCCTTCCCCCTATTTATCAAGATAATCGAGGAAAAAAATATGGAAAAAAATAATAAAAACATTGAGTTGATTTTACATAGAACAATAGCTCCTTATGCAGGAATTCCCATAGTTATTTTTCTTATTACCCTACTCTGGATTCCATACATGATTAAAAATAATGACTGGAGCCCACTTGCATCTGTAGCAATAATGGTTGCCCTTTGTTTACTAATAATCTCTATGGGCAGTAGTTATCAAATTTGGTATTCCAATAATACAATTTTTAGAAAAGCAGCAGGTTTCCAAAAAATAATTACATCAATAAAATTAGAGGATATTAAAAATATTAAAGAAGAAGTTTCTGATTTGAATACGCTATTAAAACTTAACAGGCCACTTAGAAGAATTACTATCTATGGAAAAACATCTGATGGAAGTAGTAGTATTGATGTATCACTCAAACACTTTAAATTAGAAGATATTCATAAGTTAATGAAATTAATTCATGAACATCGGCCAGATATTTCAATCCCTAAAAATTATTTAATCTAGTAAGAATTTCTCACATTCTGATATTATTATGAAAGAAGAACCCCCAACAAATAATATATGAATAATGATTCATTAAAAAATAGAGAAGATAGAATTCAAACAGATAACGAATTAATTGAAACTCTCTTACGGCATGGAGCTAATTTACAAAATGAGTACCTGGTTGATTTTCTCTTTGCTGGTGATGATGATAATTTGAATAGAATAGAACCTATTTTGCTAAAAAGGGGCTATGTAAAAAACCAAGAAGGTTCAATTAGTGGAAGACTACTTGTACAAGATAAAATTAAGTTAGATTCAATGAAATCACACATAATTACAGAAAGTCTGGAATCGCTAGCAGATGAATTTGGAGTAAAATTCGATGGTTGGGGAACCGAGGTATAATTATGTGTTAGTAGAAGAGCATATAAATCAGAAGTATGAAAAAAAATATTTGCCCAGTGTGTAGATATTTTCTTCCTTTCAAACCATGGATAGATAGGGTTCCGGCGCATGAAATGTGTCCCCAATGTGGAATCCAGTTTGGTTACCTATACAAAAATTGCAAAAAGGTCAGTAACCTTCTTCTTGGTTCTGACCTTTTGCCATTTAACAGTAAACTACAAACAGACACAAAAGTTTTTTTTACGACCTAACTCTTATGTTATGTCTGAGCTAGTCGAGGTCGTCTCCATACGATGCTTTCTACGGCTTACCGCTTCCATTCCTCACGGAACAAGTGCAACATACAAATAACGACTAGCTTATATCATCGGACGTATGCCCTAATCATGATAGCAGCTTACAATTAATAGTATATCAAATTTTTTTCATGCGCTTAACTTTTAGAGCTGAGCATTAACTATGCTTCTCTGATATTGCAGTTACAATATAAGCAAATCTTAAGAATTTAAGATAAAGTGTCACTGTCGTGTCACCAGATTTCAAAAGGTTATAGAGAAGGGAAAATAAAAAACCCTCTAAGCGTTTATACTTAAAGGGTTTTCTTGATGCGGAATCGACGAGACTCGAACTCGCGACCTCCTGAGTGACAGTCAGGCGTTCTAACCAACTGAACTACGACTCCTATTCGAGTTATCAATTTAATGCAATTATTTCATTTCTTCAATAACATTGAATTTCCGTTTTTCTTATTACCGATAAAATTTTCTATATTCTAATTGCTTTTTGAAATATATAAATTGTATGTAATGACAAAAAGCGTTTCATTACATACTCTCGGATGCAAGCTGAATTACAGCGAAACCTCCACAATTGCCAAAGATTTTTCATCAAATGGATTTAAGCTTAAAAATTATGGTGAAGCATCCGATGTTTTTGTCCTGAATACCTGTTCCGTTACTGATAATGCCGATAAAGAATGCCGTCAGATTGTAAGAAGTGTAATCAGAAATAATCCCGACACCTATGTAATCGTCACAGGCTGCTATGCACAGCTGCAGCCCTCGGAAATCGCATCAATAGAAGGAGTAGATTTGGTTCTTGGTACAGCAGAAAAATTCAGGCTATTTGAATACATCGAAAATTTCGAGAAGAAATCTTTATCCTGTATATTTACTACTCCGGTTGAAGAAATAAATATTGCCGGTGAAGCGTTTTCTTCCGATATAGATTCCCGCACACGCGCCTTTTTAAAGATACAGGATGGTTGTAATTACAAATGTTCGTTCTGCACAATTCCGCTGGCAAGAGGAAAGTCCAGAAGTCTTCCGGTCGATAAGATCATAGAAAATGCAAAGAAAATTATAGACTCAGGTCATAAAGAGATTGTGCTGACCGGAGTTAATACAGGTGACTACAATTATTCTCAAATGGATAATAACAATGATAACTCAAATGATAGTAAAAGACTTATAGATATCTTGTATGCATTGGAGAAATTAAACGTCGAAAGAATCAGGATAAGCTCTATTGAACCTAATTTGTTGAATGATGACATAATTTCTTTTGCCCGGTTATCAAGTAAATTTTGCAATCACTTTCATATCCCGCTTCAAAGCGGTGATCCGGAAATTTTGAGACTAATGAGGAGAAGATATAATCCCGGGTTTTATAAAGATTTGATTCATAATGTAGTTGAACAAATTAATGAAGTGGGAATTGGGGTTGATGTTATTGTAGGATTTCCCGGAGAAACCGAACGACACTTTGAGAATACTTATAATTTCCTGGAATCTTTGCCGGTAAGCTATTTACACGTATTCAGCTATTCAGAAAGGAAAAACACTGATGCTATTGGCTTCTCAGGAAAGGTTGATATAAGAGAAAGGAAAAAGAGAAGTTTGCTGCTTAGAAAATTATCCGAAAAGAAAAGGTTCGAATTCTATTCAAAGTATCTCGGGACCAGACAAAGTGTTCTTTTTGAAACTCAAAAGAGTGATGATTTCATAGAAGGATTTACAACCAATTACATCAGGACAAAATTAAAAGGAAATAATAATTTAGAAAATAGAATTCAGGATGTAATGCTGACCGGATTGAATGGTATCAATCCTGTAGTATCTGAAATTTTAAATACACCATAAGCTCATAGAAAATAAAATGAAGATATTTCTTACCCGGCATGCAGAAGCAATTGATTATGAAACAGCTACTGTAACTAACGATGAGCACCGGTTTATAACTTCCAAAGGAAGAAAAACGACGAGAAAAGTTGTAAAGGCGTTGAAGACAGAACTGGAAAGCGTTGCGAAGATCTTTACAAGTCCACTTATCCGTGCAGTGCAGACAGCTGAAATATTTGCAACTGCATTAAAATTTGAAGGTGAGGTTGAGCCTGTAAATGAATTGAAAAATGAGTCGCTTTTTGGTTCTCTTCAGAAACTATTAGAGACTAACTCAGATTTAAGCTCTGTAATGCTAACCGGACATGAACCAAAAATAAGCTCTCTCGTAAAAAGCTTTTCAGATAAGAAGGATTTAATAGAATTCAGAAAGTCCGCCGTATGTTTAATCGACTATGATACAAAGGAAAGTACAGGGAAATTCATCTGGTATTTTGATCCCAAATGTATGAAGTTTATTAAATGATGAATTTGCTTGAATTAGAGAATGTTAGTTTTTCTTATTCCAAATCTAATCCTAATGGATTTAGCCTCAACAATATCTCACTTGATATTCCCGGGGGAGAATTCATATCCGTTATAGGAAAGAATGGTTCCGGAAAATCAACTCTTGTAAAATTGATTTCCGGAGTGTATGTAGGTTACCAGGGAAAAATACTTTATAAGAATAAGAATACCCTCTCAATTGAGAAAAAAGAATTTTCGAGAAATGTTTCTTACCTGCCTCAGGCAGCAACTGCTTTGAATGAAGATTTATTGGTTAAAGATTTTCTATTATTGGGAAGATATGCACATAAAAAATTTACCGATTTCAGATTCTCGAAGGAAGACAATGATATTGTTGAGAATTGTATGAATGAAACTTCAGTTAAGGAGTTTGCAAATAAGTCACTGTCAGATCTTTCGGGGGGAGAAAAGCAAAAAGTGCTTTTGACAATGGGATTAGTTCAGCTTGATATTACCAAAAGTCTCGAAGGGAAGATCTTAATAGTAGATGAACCTTTAACCTACCTGGACATAAATCATCAGTTCGAAATTTTCAGTATTCTAAAAAAACTGCAAAGTAAACTTCTAACTATAATAATAGTAATTCATGATTTAAACTTTGCATTAAGGTTTTCAGACAGGACAATCCTGATGAACAATGGAAACCTTATTGGATATTCATCATCGAAAAATATAATAACAGAAGAAATGTTAAAGGAGCACTTTCAGGTTGATTCTAACATTTTAGAATCTGAGAAATATTATCATATTAATTATCTGACTAACTGATAAAACATGCTTGCAGAAGATAAGACATACAATAAAATTTTGGTTGAAACCATTCGTCAGACAAAGAAAATAACCCTCAATCGTCCCGCAAAGAGAAATTCTCTTGACGAGGAAATGATTTCAGAGCTTACGGAAGCATTTAAAATATTCTCGGAAGATGAAAAAATAAAATCCATAATTCTGACGGGAGCTGAAAACAATTTTTGCTCCGGTCTATACCTGGATTATTTGCAAAAGATTTCCGAATATGACATTCTTGAAAACAAAATTGATTCGGCTAAATTTAAAGACCTTCTTTTAAGCATATATAATTGCAGGAAGCCTGTCATAGCAATGGTTGACGGATATGCTCTTGCAGGAGGCTGCGGCATAGCGAGCGCATGTGATTTGATTGTGGCTACTGAAGAAGCTCAATTCGGTTATACCGAAGTAAAGATTGGATTTATACCTGCAATCGTAATGGTTTTTTTATTGAAAAGGGTAAAAGAGTCTCATGCCAAAGACTTATTGTTCACCTCTAGATTTATTAAAGGACCAGAAGCTTATGAAATCGGTTTCATAAACTATCTGACCCCGCCAGACAATTTGGAAAAGGTTACCATGAAGCTTTGCGAAGATCTGAATAGTCTGCCTTTGAGCTCATTGATGCTGACAAAGGAAATGTTCAGAAATGTGTCTTCGATGAGTTTTGAGGCTGCGCTGGAATATGCTGTCAATATGAATGCGATTACAAGGATGACGGAAGAATGCAGAAACGGAGTGAAGAATTTTTTGACTAAGAACAGGAAATAATTTCGGAATGAGCAGGCGGGCTATCGCTCCGGGTAATAAAAAAGTTATTCTCTGCTTCCCAAGCCCCAGCTTGGGAAGCGGAAGTTCGATTAGTAAATTACGATTTTTTTTTGTCATCCTGAACGAACGAAGCGAAGCATAGTGAAGTGAAGGATCCAATCAAAATTCTCTGCTTCCCAAGCCCCAGCTTGGGAAGCGAAGTTCGATGCAAGTTTTACTTACAAAGCTGGCGGCCTTGTAAGGAGTAGTTTAAAATAAAGCCCTGAAGAGGGTTTTGAAAGGGATAAACAATATTTTTCTCTGCTTCCCAAGCCCCAGCTTGGGAAGCGGAAGTTCAATGCAAGTTTTCCTTACAAAGCTGGGGCTTTGTAAGTAGTAGTTTGAACGCTCAAGATAATAAAAAAGTGATTAAATCATTTTAACAAACAATTAATGTTTCAAAAAAAATATTCAACGATTCAATATTTAGACCGAAACGAATCACAGTATGGTCCGACGCCAAAATGCTATGACTATTTAAAAAAAGTTGGAATTGAAGATTTAGCTTGGTATTCCAGGGATTTTGCCCGCGGTGTGAAATCCAAATTATCTGAAAGAATTGCAAAAGATTTTGGCTTTAAAGAGACTCAGGTAATTATCTCATACGGAAGTGAAGACATTCTTAAACAGATTATACATCGGTATGTATCACGGGGAGAAAAAGTTTTAATCCCTAAAGAAGCCTGGTGGTATTATAAAAAAGTTGCTTATGAAGTAGGCGGATTCAATGTTGAATATCCTATGTCAAAGGGTAAAATTGACGGAGTTGATTCATATATGTATGATGTTGAAAAGATGATTCAGATATACGAAAGGGAACGACCAAGAATTGTAGTAATTGCTTCTCCAAATAATCCGACCGGCAATAAAATTACAAAAGAAGAACTATGGAAATTTCTTGATACATGCAGGGGGTCTATTGTAATGATAGATGAAGCATACTGGGGATTCGGCTCAACTGATAATGACTATGTAAAAACTTATATCGATGAGTTCCCGAATTTAATAATCTGCCGGACGTTCTCAAAATATTTCGCACTTGCAGGCTCAAGGATTGGGTTCAGCTTTGCCGGTAATAATCTTGAAGAGCTGAAAGGATATACTACAAGATATCTGGGTTACAATTTAATTTCTGAGAACCTTGCGATTATTGCGCTTGATGACATGGAATATTATGAAAGAATTACAAAACTAATGCAGGAAGATAAAGAATATTTTTATAAGGAATTCGCTAAGCTGGAAGGCTTTAAACCGTATAAATCATTTTCTAACTTTATGCTGGTAGATATGCCGGAAAATGTCAGGAAAGGAATGGATAAGTTTCTGAAGGAAAGGAATTTGCTGATCAAATTTCTTGATGAAGAAGCTTTCAAGACTGAAACACGGATTACACTTGGAACCCGTGAACAAAACTACTACTTAATGGAATCAATAAAAGAATTTTTAGAAACAAATAAAAAATAATTTGGCAAAAGAACCCGGAAATACAAAGCAACAGAACAACAGTTCTTCTAAGAATGCAAAATTTATATTGCTTGCAGTAATCATTATTATCGCAGGATATTTTATTTATAATTCATTTATTAAGAAAGATGATAGTGTAAATAATACAGTCATAGTAGATCCACGTGAGAGGATCAAAAACATAAAAGAACCTCAATTTAAAAAGGAGGGGGATTTGGAATTTCTTAAAAAGGACGGCAAAGAAACATTAAGGAAAATTGATATTGAGCTTGCTGAAAATGATGATGAAAGAATGCAGGGATTAATGTACAGGAAATCTATGGATGATAATAAAGGCATGCTTTTTATCTTCCAGAAAGAGGAGCCGCAGTCATTCTGGATGAAAAATACTATCATGCCGCTTGACATTATTTATGTTAACTCCAAAAAGGAAATAGTTAAAATCTTTAAAAATACCATTCCTTTCTCCGAAAAATCTTTGCCATCCGGAAACCCGGCGACTTATGTAGTTGAAGTTAACGGCGGTTTTACTGATAAGTACGGAATAAAAGAAGGAGATTTAATAAGCTTTGCAAAGCAGTAATTCTATTTAAATTTTTCTGTCAGAATATTTTTACTATCAACTCTTTCAGTTAATAGTAATTCCTTCACTGAATCAACCATTTCAGGCGGACCCACAATGTAGTAAATCTTGTTCCCATAATTATTTAAATATTTGTTCAATATATTTTTATCGATCTTTCCATATTCATACTTCCATTTCTTATTTTCAAGATCGTTTATCGCAGGAATGAATTTCAGGTTCTTGTTTTCGGCAGACCAGTTTTCAAAATCGTTGAGGAAAGCAGATTGGGCTTCGCTTTTGTTTGCATAGAATAAAAATATCTCATGTCCGGAATTTGATTTAATTGCTTTTTCTATGATACTTCTTACCGGAGTAATTCCAATTCCTCCGGCAATAAATACTGCCGGAACAGAAGCATCTTTATGAAGGCTTAAGTTGCCAGTGGGTTTACTGATATATACATTCGAGCCTATCGGAGATTTCATCAGATTATTAATAAATACTGATGAACCCTTTCGGGCAGCGATCATGAGGGTTTCTTTGGTGTTCGGCGAACTTGCAATTGACAGCGGTCTTGAATGCCCTTTATGATCTTCTGAATGAGCCTCAGTTAATGTAAAGTGCGCATATTGTCCGGCTTCGAATTCGTAGTTAATATCTTTAGTGTCAAAAGTGAAGGAATAAGTATTCTCACCAATTTCCTGTTTATCAATTAGAGTTATTAAAAAATCTTTCAACGCACCGGCATATTATAATTATGAAAACAAAAAGACCTTCTGAAGAAGAAGGTCTTTGCAGAGAGAGAGGGATTCGAACCCCCGGTGACCGTGAGGCCACAACGGTTTTCAAGACCGCCGCTTTCAACCACTCAGCCATCTCTCTGAATGAATATATGTCAATTTAAGCATTTTTTAAGCTTCACTCAAACCAAAAGCAACTAGCTGAAATAGTTTGGATTTAATAATTATGTGGTATGAAAGTTTAGTAATCTTTGTAATGATATTATCTTTAAAAATGTCTAAAGATAAATATTGGAGTTATACTTCTAAAATCTTGAGGGAAAATTAAGTTTTTATATATTTGATTGATTGCAGTTCCAAATCCTAATAAGGTTGTTTTTGGAATATCAAAATCAGGTTCATGTGATTCATCATATCCTATAACTATAACTTTATTTAAACCTGAACTTCCTTGTTTAATTGAAAAGGAGATGGCCGAATCTACAAGGTATTCTTCCTTTACACATCCACCTATAAAACCATTATCTTGTGTTTTTAAGAGATACGAAGTAGCAATAGGTGTATTTTTTAACATTTTTTGCACAACACTATAAAACTAATTCTTATTTTTGAATTGAGATCCAAGAGATTTAGTCATTTCGTCCGGCATTAAATCTTTATATATTTCAAAACTTAAAGAAGCCGAGCTAAGGATACTGGGATCGAATAACATTAATGAACCTTCGGCGAAAATGATTGTATTACCTGAAAAATTTTTGTCATACTGAAAAAGATATTTTTCTTGTGATAAAAAATTCATCACATGGATGGAAATCATATCTTCTGGATCTATGATAGATTTTAAACTTTCAGTTTCTTGATCAGAATCTCCCTTGGATCCTGTTATTAATTTCGGAAGTCCTCCTTGTAATCCTGTTGTTTTCGTAAAAGTTGTCGAAGAGGTTTTTTCAAGCCCTTTTAATTGTCCCTTGAAAATTTGTGAGTATATTGAATTAATCCTACCTTTGTCTTTGTATATAAAATCGTGTAGAAGGATTCTCTGTTTTTCTTCCTCCGGAACTGATGTCGTCTCTGACTCTTGATTTAAGTTTTCTGAATTCTTTGTCATTACCATTTTGCTCATTAATAATTGCTGTAAGAAATTCTGTTGTCTTTTTTATTTTACTTTGTGCTAAATTAATAACGGATTCTGAAAACTTTTCCTTTTTAATTTTTCGGTCTTCCATAATACTTCATCCTTTATTTTGGGTTTTTAAATTTTAAAATGTTAAATATTCCCCTTCGCCTTCTGAAAACTACTGACATCATTTCTAAACATCAAGACCATATATTTTGGTTCTTACGATGATATGGGAATACTCTAAAAGTTTCACCTTACTTCAAAATTATATAATCTCTCTCCAGCACCCTATACTTTATATCCTTTATCTCTTCATCCAAATCTTCAAGAACAAACTCACCGATTCTTATTCTTCTTAATTCCTTCAGATACCCCCCTGTTCCGAGTCTTTCACCGAAATCATTTGCAATGGTTCTTATATATGTGCCCTTACTGCTGGAAATCCTGAATTGAATCTCCGTTGGACCCTTTCTTATTACTTCGAACTTGGAAATGAAAATCTTTCTCGGAATCCTTTCAATGACCTTACCTTTTCGTGCCATTTTATAAAGAGGCTTACCTTTAAATTTAACTGCAGAATACATCGGAGGGAGCTGTTCAGTCTCGCCGAGAAAGCTCAGTTTTATTCTGTCAATGTCTTCATTGGTTATATTAAAATCCTCCCTCACTTCTGTTTCTTCGGTCTCGGTATCGAAGCTCTTTGTTTTTGCGCCGATCCGTATTACACCTTCATACTCTTTGTCCGAGTGAATTAATTTATCAATTTTTTTCGTCATCTTATCTGAGCACAAAATAAGAAGCCCGGTGGCTTTGGGATCAAGTGTCCCGGCATGTCCGACCTTATCTAATCTAAGCTGCTTCTTAAATATTCTGACTATGTCGGCGCTTGTATAGTTGAGAGGCTTATCTACAAGGAAGATTTTATTTGAATATTGATTTTCGGGAGTTGTTGATTGAGTCAAAAGAGGGAACTACGGATACTTTTAATTGATAAAACTATTCTAAGAGGTTTTTTCTTCTTTCTTAATTTCATTGAGCAGCTTTTGCACTTTATCGGCGTACTCAATAGTATCATCATGAAAAAACATCAGGTCGGGCATATACTTTAGTATAATATGTTTTGCAAGTATATACCTTATATGTCTTTTTTTATTATTAATTTTATCGAGACATTTCTCCACGGGCTCTATGTTACCCAAAAAGCTCAAATAAATTTTTGCAAGTTTCAGATCCGGTGACATAATAACTTTAGAAATGGTAACAAGCCCAAGACCGCTTATTTCAGAAAGGTCTTTTGACATGGCAGTATTAAGCTTATGCTTTATTTCCTGACCCACTTTTTCAGTTCGTATAGACATAAATAACCGATGTAAATATTTTATTGTGTAACCAGCTTACGCTTTGTTTCAACTATTTTGTAACCTTCAATAATATCACTCACCTTCACATCATTATAATTTTCAAGTCCTATGCCGCATTCGTAACCCGATTCAACTTCTCTGACATCCTCCTTCATCCTCTTCAGTGAAGATATTCCTCCGTCATAAATTACAAAACCATCCCTGAGCAAACGGACTTTATTATTCCGCCCGATTTTTCCGTCCAGTACATAACATCCGGCAATATTACCAATTTTTGGAACCTTAAATACCTGCCTGATTTCGATCGTCGCAGTAACTTCTTCCGAGATATCCGGTGCAAGCATTCCTTCAAGCGCATGTTTTACTTCGTCAATAAGGTTGTAAATAATGTTATATAACCTGACATCGATTTTATTCTTTTCTGCAAGCTTTCTCGCATTCAGGTTTGGTCTTACATTGAATCCGATAACAATAGCTCCTGATGCTTCAGCAAGTAAAATATCCGACTCACTAATGGATCCAACTGCTTTATGAATAACCGAAACTTTTGTTTCATTCGTTGTAAGCTTATGCAGTGAATCTGCCAAGGCTTCTGCCGATCCATCGGTATCAGCCTTAAGTATTATCTTCAGCTGTACCTGCTTTCCTTCCTGAATTTGTTTTGAAATATCATCAAGAGTAACAAAAT
>JBBSDT010000021.1:0-18382 GCA_038240405.1 Ignavibacteria bacterium | reverse complement strand
TTTGACTCATTGTCAGTACTCCATTCAAATTGAAAACTCCTTTCTTGGGTGTCTTCAATTTAATATTTTACTGACATTTCTATTGAGTTATATTACTGACATTTCTATTGAGTCATCACAAACTGGTAATAAAAGCATGCACCTCGGGTCAGATAAAGCCCAAGCCTGACGGAGACTATGAAGTAAGCCTGTAGTTTTAACTGTATAAATTAAAAAAGCAGGAATTAAAATTAATTCCTGCTTTTTAGAGTTATATAACAAATTCTTACTGCATGTTCTCATCAATATCACAGGTGAACTTAAGTTCTTTTTGAGGAGTTTCGGGATCATTTGAGAAAACCATAATATGTTTTTCCTGGTGACCTGACCTGCCCTGGGTATTAAATGTAATTTTGACCTCTCCACTTTCTCCTTTTTCATATTCATTCTTTCCGCCGATAGTAGCGCCTGTACATCCGCAGGAAGGCTGGACTTTATCTATAACCAGCAGGGACTTACCTTTGTTTGTGAATTTGTATGAATATTCAAGCTGAGGACCTTGCGGAACTTTTCCAAAGTCATGTGAATCTTCCTCAAACAATAACTTGGAAGAGCTTATTGAAGCTGAGATCTTTGAATTGTTTGCCAGAAAGAACATTAGTGCTGAAATAATAAGCATGCCCAAAACAAAATAACCCGTTTTAGCTGCTTTTGACTGAATGAAACCGTTCATTTACTGATTCTCCTTGTTAATTATTATATTTGATTTTATAAAAATTATTACTGATGCTGCTAATAATAGTATATCTTCGAAAATTCTTAGTAAAATATCACTTTTTTGTCCGACTGTTTCAAGTGAAAAACATCCGCAGCTTATGTCAAGTCCTTTAATATATGCCTGCGTGAGTGCTATTATAAAGATAAATAATAAAAAGGAAATTAAAAATGAGCTTCCGCGTTTATAAATTCCAATAATAAGCAAGATGCCAGAAAATAATTCGATATATGGAATTACAATGGCAAATATATTTATTAAAATATCAGGAAGAAATTTGTAGTAAAAAATTGCTTTCGAAAAAGCTTCCTGATTAAAAAGCTTCTCAAGTGAAGCGTAAACAAAAAGCCCTCCCACTATCAGTCTTAAGGCAAGAATAAAATATTTATTAGATAAGAATTTCAATAATTTTTATTTTTCTACCGGATACCCCGATTTATTCCATTCTTTGTATCCTCCGAGATATATCTTCATTTTATCATATCCAACTTTTGCCATTTCGTACGCATTATCAATACTGATATCACATGAATCGCTGCTGCAATAGGAAATGAATATCTGATCCTTATCCATGTCTTTGGTAAGTTGAAGCTTCTCTTCCCGTGTTTTATCTTTAAATTCATGATACGGAATATTCCGTGCTCCTTTAATATGCCCCAGCATAAATTCGTTTGCATCCCTTCCATCAATAAATAAAACATTATCATCGAATAACTGTTTAGCAGTTTCTACACGTATATTCACCGGTTCGTAGAATCCTGCTTTATTCAACTTTCCTTTTTGTAAAACATTTTTGCCATTCTTATTCTGCGAACTGTCAATAACATATCTTCCACTATCATCTCTTAGCAGGGAAATACCTTTCGGACTTACAGCATTTGCTACAAACCCGGCAACAATGCTTGCAAACAAAATTATGATGACTTCCTTTAAAGTTACTTTTTTCACAACTGGAATTTCGGATAAATTACTTTCCATATAATGTAATAATTATTCAAACAAACTTTTTTCATTTTGATTCTTTTTTCTTGGGGAGATCCCAAGATGTTTATATGCTGCCTGTGTAGCTTCTCTCCCTTTCGGAGTGCGTTTTATAAAACCCTCAATCATTAGAAATGGTTCATAAACATCTTCTATCGTTCCGGGATCTTCACCTGTGGAAGCTGCGATAGTCGAAAGTCCAACCGGACCCCCATTATATTTCAAAATAATAGTTTCAAGAATTTTTTTGTCCATCTTATCCAGGCCGTATTCGTCAACATCCAGTGATGTCAAAGCATAATCGGCAATTTCCTTGGTAATGCTCCCGTCGCCTTTTACTATTGCGAAGTCCCTTGTTCTTCTCAGCAGGCGGTTTGCAATCCGGGGAGTTGCCCTGCTTCTCTTTGCAATTTCAGCAGCCCCCTCATCTGAAATTTTTATTTTCATAATTTTTGAAGATCTTTTGACAATTTCAATCAGATGTTCTGTAACATAATAATCGAGACGGCAATTAATACCAAACCTGTCAAGCATGGGTGATGAAAGCAAACCCTGCCTGGTTGTTGCACCAATCAAAGTAAATTTTTCAAGCTTTATAGGAATGCTTCTGGCTGCCGGACCCTGGTCAATCATTATATCGAGCTTAAACTCCTCCATTGCCGAATATAAGAATTCTTCTACAACTTTTGGTATCCTGTGAATTTCATCAATGAATAGTATTTCTCCATTTTTCAATTTTGTAAGCATGCCTGCCAGGTCTCCGGGTTTTTCGATAATAGGACCGGAAGTAGTAACGATGTGTGTTTCCAGTTCGTTGGCGATGATATTTGCAAGTGTAGTCTTACCAAGCCCTGGAGGCCCTGTAAATAAAACATGGTCAAGAGATTCACCAAGCTTTCTTGAGCTCTGGATAAATATTTTCAGATTTTCTTTTACTTTGTCCTGACCAATGAATTCATGGAATTTTTTAGGACGGATTAATGATGAAATATCCTGTTCATAGGTCTCCTCATCTTCCATTTTTTCTGAGCTTATAATGTTAACTTTACTTTTCATCTTTGTAAAAATAATGTTAATTTAGAATACAAACAATTTTATAAACATATATCCAGCTCATGTCAAAAGATTCTTTTATGGTTAAGCAAATTAACTTCGTGATTGTCGTCAGAAGAATTAAAACTCTGGGAATAGCAATCACAACCGGTATCATTGCTATTTATTTGTTTGGAATATTTGTAGCCAATAACAATGTGAAGGAAAATTTTGAAATTATTAACCTTATTACTTTAATTATTCTCATGATAATGGTGCCTTCGACTATATTTATAAAAGGACTTTTAATGAGAAAAATAAATCTTTCAAACTTTATGAATACTTATTTTAATGCACATATAATTTCATTTGCTATAATGGACTTCGCTGCTTTATTTTGTCTCACAACCAATCTGTTTGTAAACGGAAACATTCTTTATGCATCGATCGGGCTGGTAATCTCTGTTGCAGGAATGATTGTTAATTTTCCAAAAGAAGAGGACTTTGAGAAAATCCCTCGGGAAACAATTTAAGAATTTAAAAAAATTATTTCCTTTAATTGCCAAGACCTTCAGCTCGGGGACTTAATCAAAACATTCATGGCTTTAGCCAAAATGCATTATACTTTTATTTCTCTTTAAAGAATAATTATTCTGTTTCGGCTAAAGCCTGTCTTTCCCTCATATTATCCACGAGCTAAAGCTCGTGGCAATTAGTTTATCGTCTTAGTTCAGTACTAATTCTTCGTTTAATATTTTAATGGAGCAACAATTTAAAATCGCTTAACTTATTTAATTGCCATGACCTTCAGGTCGTTGACTCAAACAAAACATTCCAGGCTTTAGCCAAATTGATTTATATTTTTATTACTCTTCATAAAAAAAAATATTTGTTTCGGCTAAAGCCGGACTCATTGACCATTCATCCACGAGCTAAAGCTCGTGGCAATTAGGTTATCAGTTTACAATTAAAGCTTTAATATTTGGGTCCCATCTAAATTAATCTGTAAAATATCTTGGACGAGCTAACCTAAAGAAACATAAATCTCATCAGAAGAACCAGACTAAACCCATCCTTTATAGTTGAATCCATTATCATTTTCTTGATCTCATTTTTGCTAAACCACTTCGCTTCAAGGATTTCATTTTTGTCAAGCTCAGCAGTCACCTGCTCAACATTCCTGGCATAGTATCCATGAAATACCTGGCTGCTGGATCCTACAGAGGGGTAATAATTTCCAATATAAACCAGATCTTCCTTATTTACCTCACAGCCGGCTTCCTCCCTGAGTTCTTCAATAATGCATTCTGAATGATGCTTGTCCGGGGGAATAGTTCCTGCAGGAATTTCCCAGCTGTAAAAATCATTTATGTACCTGTAATTTTTCACAAGGATAATTTCTTCCTGCTTATTTTCTGCAACAATCCCCACACCGTTTCGGTGAAAGCCAACGGCTTCAAATTCTATAATCGAATTGTCCGGCAGCTTTACACTGTCGAGATTAATATCAATCCAGTTGCCTTTAAATCCTTTTTGAGTTTTGATTACTTTCCAGAATTTTTCTCCGGTCATAATATTTTTTTGTTAAAAAGAAAACCCGCCTTTGAAGCGGGCTTAACTTTGTAAATGAAAAATTATATTATTCACCATTTATTCACTTTTCATCCGGTGTGGAAATAGAATTTGGCGCAGGAACAGAATTCATTATCTTAATTCCTGTTGCATCAATCTCATAAACTTTTTGTGGTCCCTTAATGCTTTCAGATTTGATTGCAGGATTTTTTGATTCTTCTGCATATTCCCTGGCTTCATCTTCAGTTATTTCAGCAATATTGAATGTGCCTGATACAATTGCAGTCTGACCTGCTAAATCCTTAGGAAGAAAAAATTTGTGCAAAGTTTTTGCTCTGACATTTTTAGTCCCGTCTGACATAACAATCCAGCATCCCATTGTCTGACATACTTCAGAAATAACACCTTTGACTACAACAATTTTTCCATTATTGTCCTTAGCATTGTTAATTAAGTCGCTAAACTCTATGACAGAGGCTGCAGGGTCAATTTCTTTTCCGTATAGAATCCCATCCTGCACTTTTACTCCGACCGGTTCCATAGTCACTTTGGTTGAACCCATATTCATTTTCACACCATCCTGGTCCATCTTTTTGGAATCCTGACCATTTGACACCGACGATATTAAAATTATTGCAAGAGCAAAGAATAGAAATTTTTTGATTAAATCATACATTTTTTATTTTCCTTTTTTTATGTTTTTATAAAATAATAAATCTAATGCTTAACATAAATCTATTATGAATTCCTGTGCGCGGATAAATGGCTCGTAAATAATTGCACCTATTGAGACTAATAGCACAACCGAATTAAATTATAAAATAAATGTTTTTATATTTTTTGTCTATAAAAGCTTAATCTGAACTTATATTAAAACTCTAAAAATAAATTCAATTTCATCTGATAAAAATTAAGTATTCTCAATTTACGAGACATTACGATAAGGTTGATCCGACAATTGCAATGAAATGGATTTAATTGTCAATTATTAAATCGGCCTTTTGGGTAATGGCACTTTTTTTCCAAAATACAACATACACTACAAAAATAAGAATGAAAGAAATTATACCTCCGTAAAGAAAATTTTCTTGAAAATAATTGCTTCCTAAAAATCCTGCAATGGGATAAGCTATTGCCCACCATAAATGAGACCATGCGAAATGTGCACCGTAAACTTTTCCCTGTTCCTGTATAGATATTCTTTCGGCAATTAGAGTTTGTGTTGGGATCTCGACGTAACTTTGACCAACGCCTGCCAATAGCCATAAACCGATTAAAGGAAAAATACCTGCGTAATTTGCCGGGGCAATGCTCAATGCAATAATGAAAGCCCCCAAAAAAATAAATGTAGATTGCTTAACACTTTTATTCAAAATACCCAGACTAAGGGCGGCAATAGTTGCACCTACACCGAAAGCTGCCATAGCCCAACCATACTCAGCGCTTCCAAGGTGGAGGGCACCTTTTATATGTCCTACGGTATTAACAAGAATCTGTGCACCTGCCATAGCGGCTATAAATTCCATAATTAGAGCAAAACGAATAAGATTATTTTTGAATAAGTCACGGGTTCCTTTTTTGATATCTGTCCAAACCTTTCCGCTAATTTTTGAGACTTTATTTTTTTCTGCAACTATAAGTTTGCCTGGCAGTGTAAAAATCAATATAGCCGCTACTATGAAAGTAAAGGCATCCAGGAAGAAAATCTCTCTTAAACCGATTACAGCCGCGAGTGCTCCCGCAATTCCGGGACCCAGCACTCCAAGCAATTGATAAGTTCCGCCGGATAAAGAAATTGCCTGAGCATATTCATCCTTTTTTTTAATTATTTGAGGAATTACAGCTTTATATGTTGGCGTAAAAAATCCGTTGAAAATATTTAATAAGAAAATTAACACGTAAAGTTGCCAAACCTGTTTGACAAATGGCAGCATTCCAACAATAAACATTCTGGCAATATGGGTAAAATATAAAATTTTCTTGCGGTCAATCCTATCAGCCAATACTCCGGCGTAAGGTGAAAAAATTACGAATGCAGTTACACGAAGAGTCAATGAAGTTGCTAAAATTGCTGCTGCATTTTCACCTCCTAACTCAAAAGCCAGCAAGGCCAATCCTACCCAGGTAAAAGCATCACCAAGCAAGCTGATTGTCTGGGCAAAATACAGCCGGGCAAATAACTTGTTTGATAGCGGCTTTAATAACTGTTTTACCCTGGTTTCAAATTTTGATTTTCTGATCTTAACCATAATTTTCAAAACATCAATAGAAATTAGATTTGTTTTTTTAATAAGTTTGTTCCCGTGACATAGTTTGTTTTATCATAGAATATTGAACATTTTTGTTAACATAGCCAAAGCCATTAAAACCATTAGCAGATCTTCTATAAGCGTAATACTTGACATCGGCAAATTAAATACGGTTCCTAAGCATGCACATTGTATTTTTCTTTTTTGTAATATACTTTGAATAATTCCAACACTGCTGATTCCCATTACAATTAAGGTTGCTGCATTGGTAAACACTGGATCTGCCTTTAGCATAAACAATATTCCAAGAACTAATTCTATGAAAGGATATATATAACCGTATCCAATCCAGTTCTTTGCAATAATATCATAAGAACTGTATGAAAAAGCAAAGTTTTTTAAATCCAGCATTTTAAAGAAAGAAAAAATAAGAAAGAATCCTCCCATAAAATTATTCATAGCTTCCATCCAGTTAAATCCGCCCGATTTAATTTGTAAAATTTCCACCCCTATAATTATATAAAGGAATACAATAATAAGCGGCTTATAAGTTTTAAATTTAGATACTTCATCCGAAACATCATTATTATCTGCTTGAGTATTCATTGAAGACTGATCTTCGATTTTGTAATTACCAATTTCTTTCAGAGCTGAATTCATTTCTTTTGTTTCAATGTGGGACTGCATTTTAATCACTGCTTCAGGCGGGCTTAAAGTAACCTTAACACTTTCTATTCCGTTAATTTTATCTAAAGTTTTTTGTACTTTTGATACACAGCTGCTGCAGGTCATGCCAGTAATTTTATAAGTATGGATCATAATGCGGCTTAATTAATTTAATTTTATTTGGACTTACTTCCACGCTTCCATTTGCTTTATTTCTGCTTTTTGCTTTTCAATTATATCCTTAGCCGTTTTTTTTATCTCCGGGTCGGTTCCGTATTTAATTTCAACCTCTGACATATCTATAGCCCCCTGATGATGAGGAATCATCATTGTTACAAAATCTTTGTCTGCATCGCCTGTCATTTTCATATCCGGATTTGTCATGCTTTTCATGGATTCCATTAACTTCATGCCATTGTCTTTTGAATCCTGACTTTTTTTATCTTTGTTTTTATCTAACCATTTTTGCATTGTCTCAATTTCCTTCTGCTGATCCTTTACTATATTATTTGCCATAGTTATTATATTATCATGTTTACCTGAAGAAAACTCTGAGATTGCCATATCTATTGCGCCCTGATGATGTATTATCATCATATTCACGAAATCAACGTCAGTATTTCCGGACATTTTCATTGTATTCATTTTATTCATCATGTTACTCATTTTTTTATCCATCATCTCATTCTTATAATTGTCCGTACTTTTATCCATTTTCTTTTGCATACTGTCGGTAGATTTATTTTTCATTGAATTATCCTTCATTGTTGAATCCTGCATATCGTTTTCTTTTTTACAGGATGAGAGAAGAAGCATGAGTACAAATATAATTGATAGAACAGATATAGAATTGAGCGAAGATCTGGTGAATAAAATTAATTGTTTCATCTTTATGTAATTTAAATTTAATGGAAAATTTGTTTAGCTGACAAAATAAAATTTAATGTCTTTTATTTACAACAATCTTTATCGTTACTTACTTTCTTAAACTTGCGGTAAGCAATGAAACAAATTAAGGCGATAAAGACAAAAATCAGAATGTATTCCAAGTCGTTTGGTTGTTTTATGAATTTTTATTTAATTAAAATACGTGTTTAGGACAGCAATACTTTCAGATTTTCAATTTTTATAAAATTTCTAGGGTCTTTGAATGCTTACGTAATTAATTAAATTATTATATGTGATTATCAAATCGGTTATATTTGTAATTCCATCTCCATTTATATCTGAACTAACATATCCTGAAACAAAATTACTTGAAGCATTATATATATTTATAAGATCAGTTAAATCCACTATTCCATCCTGATTTTCATCTCCGCTGAAAATTGTCCATTTAGTTCCTTTTAGTTTCAGGTTGTTACCGAATGCTTTTGAGGAAGTTGTGGTAAGATCATAACTCAGTTGATTTAATCCAAAACTGTATCCATTGTTACTCCAGGTCTGAATAGAATTACGGTGTTGCACCTCTATATAATATGGTATCCCGTTTACGGGATTATAGAAACTGAAGGTCCCCATTCCGCTTGAATTCAATAGCCCTTTTGCCGAGTCAATAGTTGTATATGGGAAATTTATGTTTCGTAAAAAGACCTTTGCAGTATCCGGAATCATTGTATTAGAAACATTATCGTAAAACCCTTCTATTAAAGCTGTAAGTTGTAGCTGCTTGACGGTTAAATCAATCTTTATAATTTTTGAAACGGAAGGAATATCATCTACCATTATAAACAACTGATAATATCCCTCCAATACCTTGAATGAATCTGTGGGAATATTCGCATTTATAGTATTACCGGATTGAGTAAATGACAACTCAATATAACGGTTATTACCACAATTCATAAAATGTGAAAGTGAAGGAGTGGACATAAGAATAACATTGGTTACTGAGTTGGTTTTTAGAACACTAAATGTGATTTGACTTCCCGGACGAAAAACACTTTGATTTAAATTCGCTATTTGCGGACGGACTCCTCTGAATAAATACGGAGGTTTAAAAGCTTCGATTACACTGAAAGGCGGTTCATTACCCGGCTGACCTTCTCCTCCTACTATAATGACTCTTCCATCGGGAACCAACACAGGCAACGAATGGTATTCGCGATTGTAATTCAGCCGTGCTAATCTTCTCCACTTTTCCGTATAAGGATTATAAAGATCCGTAATTCTCATGTAACCCCATTGATTAATAGAGGTTGTGTCGGCAGCATCTTCTTTGTAGCCCGCCACTACCAAAATGTTTTTACCCGGCAGCAGAACAGTTTTAGCACGTGAGCGAACAGGGTTAAAGTTCAAACCGTAACTCCAGCTGTCAGTGTTCGGATTATATTTTTCAATAAATTTTCCCGGCATTCCCGGATTAAATGATTTATACCCAATAGCAACAACATTTCCCTCCGGTAAAAAGACTAGCTCATGGTCGCTATGATCACCGTTCGCCATACGGTTTCCCTGCTGAAAATCTGCGCAATTGTTCCATTGCTTTGTTACAGGATTGAATAATTGCGGAGGACGATGTGTCATCAGTACTTTTCCGTTATATAACATTCCAACCGGTGAGACTTCATTTCCGATAGCAATCGAATCAACTTGTTCAGAAGTCCCTGTGTTAAGGTTATATATCTCCGATGTTTTTACTCTGACAGGATTCTGCAGCCCTCCCCCACCGGTAATTAATAATTGGCCATCAGTTAATCTCGTTAGCGTCGCATACCACCGGTAGCCAATCATATCCGGAAGAGTTTGCCATACCTGGCTTACCGGGTTGTATGTTTTTATTTTTCGTGTCCCCGGTCCGTAAATTTTCTGATTGGTTCCTCCGACAAATACTATTTTACCATCAGGCAACAGTACCGGCGCGGCACAACCCTGTACTGTATCATCACCAGCGACACGAATAGTATCATTTGCAACGGGATCAAATACAAAAGGATCTATTGTATTATGGCAATAAAATATTTTGCCGTCAGGAAGCAATACTGCAAGGTCTGTTCCTCCTAATGCTTCCGGAGATTGAACAATTATATTCCATATTCCTGTTTGTGTTTCAGGAATAAGATTAAAATCATAGCTAAAGAAATTTCCCGATATAGTAATACTATTCTGCTGATACTCTTTCCCAATATACGAACATCCCAGAAAATAACTACCCGGAGGTATATTTATGAAACGGTATGTTCCGGAAGTGTCAACACGGGTTTCACGAAAAAAGGTTGTATCGCTATTAAAAAGTGTCATGCTGGCATATACCATCAATTGAGTAAAAGGCTGGTCGCGGACTATGCCTCCAATGTTATATTGTCCATTTGCTTTGACAAATACAGTCAGAAAAATACATATGAAGATAACTTTTTTCATACCGATTAACTTTTTAATTTTCTTGAAATTTTTTTACCGGAGCAACCTACTTTAATTTAGGTTCTTTAAGCTCAAAAATAATGTGATTTATTTAAAGCTATCTGCCGGATACATAGACTTTATCATGGCTAAATGGCCGGTAAATATATCATAATTTGCTTTCGTATTTTTGTAATCATTAGCGTCACCATATTTGTCAAGCAGGTCTGCGGATTTTTCAATTTCGCTGACGTGCGTTTTTAACATCTCTACTTTATCTGCTCCTAATCCTGATGATTGCCCCGGTAAACTTTTTACCAGGTCTCTAATCGAAAAAGCAATTTCATGAACTCCCTCAAGTTTTTTTGATTCAATAGTTTTATTCAATTCATCGGTTTTCTTTTGAATTGACTCCCATACTTTTCCGATCTTCGGTGCAGTTACAGTGGTTGGAGCTTGTTGCGTCTGTTGGTGAGTTTGGTTTTGTGATGTGGTTTTGTCGTCTTTTTTTGTTTGTGTTGTTTCATCTTTTTTTTCTCCGCATCCTGAAAATATAAAATTCAGAGCAAACAAAGATATTAAAGTTACTGATGTTAATGTTTTCATTTGGTTTCTTTCGGTTAAGTTATTGTTTATAAATTAGTTTGTTAAATTAAGAGAGTTTTTTTGATATTAAATTTATTGATTCTTATAATTAAAATTCTATTATAGGAGCTTCACCTACAAGCCCTTTTTCTTTACTTCCCTCCAAATATTTCTCCACTGCTTTTTTTCCAAACTTATAAAATACAGCAGGAGTAACAATCATATCTAACAAAGTCGAACTAATCAATCCTCCGAATATTACGACTGCAACCGGGAATAATATTTCTTTACCAGGTTCACCCGCAGAAAGAATAAGCGGAATGAGTCCCAGGCCTGCGACAGACGCAGTCATTAACACCGGGACCAGTCTTTCCAGGGATCCTCTAATTATCATTTCTTTATTGAAACTCTCACCTTCCTCTTTCATTAAATGAATATAATGGGATATTCTCATTATCCCGTTTCGTGATGCAATTCCTGTAAGAGTTACAAATCCAACCATTGAGGCGATGGACATAATCCCCCCTGTTAGATAAATTGCGACTACACTACCTATTAATGCCAGGGGAATGTTTAATAAAATCTGAATTACAATTCTTGCTGATTTGAAGTGCATATACAGAACAAGAAAAATTGCAGCAAAAGAAAATAAGCTGAGTAACAAAATTAATTTTGATGCTGATCTCTGTGCTTCAAACTGACCACCGTATGTTATAAAATATCCGGAGGGCAGCTTTATATCGGTATTTATTTTTTGCTGAATTTCCTCTACAACCGACCCTAAATCTCTGCCGGAAACATTTGCCTGAATTACAATTCTTCTCTGAACATTTTCTCTGTTTATGATATTCGGACCTTTATCAATTAAAACATCCGCAACTGTCGAAAGTGGTATCTTGGCGCCGGTTGGAGTGTCTATTAATGAAAATTTTATCTTTTCAATATCGTCCCTGTATTTATCATCAAATCTAACAATCATGTCATATGTTTTTTGTCCGTCTAAAATCTGTGAAACTACAACTCCATTGTATGCGGTCTCAAGAACTTTTGTAATATCTCCCGCACTGAGTCCATACTTGCTGGCTTCATCCCTTTTTATTTTTATCCTGACCTGAGGAATCAACACCTGCTTCTCGATTTGCAAGTCAACAACGCCGGTTACTTTTTTCATAGAGCTCTCAATTTGAGAAGCATAACTTCTCAGCTCGCTCAAATCGTCGCCAAAAAGCTTCACTGCAATTTGAGCCTGAACACCGGAAAGTAAATGATCTAACCTGTGTGAAATGGGTTGCCCGACTGAAATATTGACACCGGGAATGAGTGCAAGATTCTTTCGCAGATCTTTTAAAACTTCTTCTTTTGATCTGTCACTTTTTTTTAATTCAACTTCAATCTCTGTTGAATGGACACCTTCAGCATGTTCATCCAGCTCCGCTCTTCCTGTTCTTCTCCCGGTTGATATTACTTCAGGAACTTTCAATATTAATTTCTCTGCTATCGTACCGATCCTGTTTGATTCTGTTAAAGAAGTTCCGGGAGGGGAAATGACATTTATTGTAAGAGCGCCTTCATTAAAAGGCGGAAGGAATTCTGTACCCATAAAAATTATAGAAATAATGGATGTAACAACTAATATTCCACTTACAAATATTATTAATTTGGGATATTCTAAAGTTTTATTTAAAACTTTAATATTCTGCTTCTTAAGCCATCTTACCAAAAAACTGTCTTTTTCAGTAAGCTTTGCTTTAGGTAATAAGTATGAGCATAAAACCGGGGTAACAGTTAAAGAAACTACAAGCGAAGCGAGTATGGAAATTATATAAGATATACCAAGCGGTGCAAAGATCCTTCCTTCAATTCCGCTCAAACTAAATAACGGAATAAAAACCAATACAACTATTATAGTTGCATAAACAATTGAGTTTCTTACTTCACTTGAAGCTTTATATATTACCTTAAGATAAGGCTCCGGCTTTTCCTTTAAGCGGTTTTCTTTTAATCTTCTGAAAACATTTTCGACATCTACAATTGCATCATCCACTAATTCCCCTATTGCAACTGCAAGTCCTCCTAAAGTCATTGTATTAACACTTATCCCATAAAACTTAAAAACTAAAGCCGTGATAACAAATGAAAGCGGAATTGCCGTGAGTGTAATAAATGTTGTTCTAAAGTTTAAAAGAAATAAAAATAAAACTATCGTGACAAGTATTCCCCCGTCTCTCAGTGCCACTTCAACATTGCTTATAGAAGATTCAATGAAGTTCGACTGTTTGAAAACATCTTTATTAATCACTATTCCCGGGGGAAGTGTCTTTTGGATTTCGTCTAGTGCTTTGTCAATTTCCCTCGTTAATTCGGCAGTATTGGCATTTGGCTGTTTTTCAATGGACATTATTACAGCCGGCTTTCCGTTTAATGCCCCGTCACCTCTTTTAATCGGAGCGCCTAATTTTACATCAGCAATTTGTTTCAGATAGATCGGTATGTTTTCTTTATATGATACTATTGAATTCGCAACTTCTTCGATTGATGAAGTTCTGCCGATATTTCTTAAGAGATATTCCTGATTTGAACTTTCGGTAAATCCACCCGTTGAATTAGTATTCGAGGAACCAATTGCATCTTCAACTTCTTTCAATGAAATTTTAAAGTCTTTCATTTTATTTGGATCCACCAGGACCTGATACTCTTTTACATCTCCTCCGATATTAATAACCTGGGATACGCCCGAAATCGAAAGCAATCTCGGTCTTATTGTCCAGTCGGCTATCGTTCTGATATCCATTTTTGAAGTCGAATCAGTTGCAGAAATTCCAATCAACTGAATTTGTCCCATTACAGATGAAATCGGACCCATCACGGGACTCACATCTTTTGGAAGCTTCTCCTTTACTAACTGAAGTTTTTCCGCCACAGTCTGCCTTGCAATCAATATGTCAGTACTCCAGTCAAACTCAACAAAAACTATTGATAAGCCAACTCCCGAATTGGAGCGGACCACCTGAACGCCTGTAGCGCCGTTTAAGGCGCTCTCAATTGGTAAGGTTATTAAAACTTCTACTTCCTCCGGTGAAAGACCGTGAGCTTCTGTCATTATGGTAACTCTCGGACGATTTAAATCAGGCAAAACATCAATGGGCAGATTTATTATGGTCCGGATCCCATATATCATTAAGAAGGCTGCAGTTGCTACAACCAGCAATCTGTTCTTTAATGAAAAGCCAATTATTTTATTAAGCATATTTCTTTATTAATATTTGCAATTTATAAAAGACCCAGATCAAACCATTTCTTTACTATCTCCAGATTTGCCGATGCATGCTGAAATAAAAGACCATCCTATTGCAGATATAGAACCCAGTCCACAATAATAAAGAAACTTTCTACGATTAATCTTATTTTTCATGTTTTAGTTTTACACCTTTTTCAAATTCCGCAGAAATCTTAATTTAGTCCGAGAACGAAATGTTAAAAAAATTTTTATGCTTTAAGTTCGGAAATGATATAGCTTGTATTACTTAATGCACCTTGTAGTGTATCTATATTAATCTCTTGTGATGAAATAATCTCTCCCTGCTTCTTTCCAAGATCAACTTTTACAGATGTTACTCCAGGCGCAGATGACAATTTATTTTTAACTGTTGCAACACACCCCCTGCAACCCATACCACTGATATGATATGTATGTATAATCGAATTCTCCATGATTTCTTAAATTTTAGTTTTTAATAAAGAATATTTATTTGGTTACTTCTTAGTACAATTGGTCATTTCCTTTATTGATTTTTTATTTTTATCAATCTCATCATTGTTTTTATTTCTTAAATTATTTCCAATCACCAAGTGATAATAGAGTGGTATTTTTGTTCGCACATGTCAGTCATTTTTGTTATAATCATCTTGAGGAAAATGCATTAAGGCTCAATAATAACTTTCATTGCTTTTTCCTTTGAAGCATTCTCAAACACCTCGTACGCTTTAAGTATTTCATCTAATTTGAAATGATGCGTTATTAATTTTTTCGGTTCTATTTTTCCTGATGAAACGGTTTTCAAAAGCATTGGAGTAGTATTTGTATTTACCAATCCCATAGTTAGAGTTATGTTGCGAATCCACAGATTTTGAATTTGCAGTTCTACACTTTTCCCGTGAACACCAATGTTGGCAATATGTCCTCCCGGACGAATAATATTCTGACATATATCAAAAGTAGCAGGTGCACCCACTGCTTCGATAGCTACATCCACTCCATCTTTTGTTTCTGATAATATCTTGTCTACAACATCTTCTGTTGCTGAATTAATGGTATCGGTGGCTCCGAATTTTTTAGCTAACTGCAAACGATTTTCATCCAAATCAATCATATAAATTTTTGCAGGCGAATAGAACTGTGCAGTAAGTAATACGGACATACCTATAGGTCCTGCTCCTACAATAGCAATAGTATCTCCGGGTTTCACACGTCCGTTCAGTACGCCAATTTCATAACCTGTTGGCAATATATCACTCAACATCACCAATGCTTCCTCGTCTGCATTTGCTGGAATAGGATGAAGGCTATTACTAGCATGTGGAATACGTACATATTCTGCCTGCGTACCATTAATGAGATGACCCAATATCCAACCGCCATCTTCGCAATGGGAGTATATTTGTTTTTTACAATATTCACAAATGGCATCAGAGGTAATACATGAAATAATTACATGGTCACCTTTTTTAAATTTCCTTACCGATGCACCTATTTCCTCAATTATACCTACTCCTTCATGTCCTAGAGTAGTTCCCGGTTTACAAGAAGGTGTCTTACCATGTAAAATACCTAAATCGGTTCCACAGATAGTGGTCTTTATTATTTTCACTAATGCATCTGTAGGTTTTTCAATACCCGGTTTTGATATTTCTTTCAATTCAATTTTACCCGGTCCTCCATATACAAGACCTTTCATTGTTTTGTGATTGTTTGTACCGTCTTTTGATTGTTCAGTTTTTTTTCTAAACCTGAACGGTTTACTTTCGATTGTAGTCATCATTTTATTTGAATTTGATTTATTAATGAAATATTAAGAATATCCACTAAACGAAAAGATTATTTCATACTACATTTATAATCAATATCAAACTGTTATCAAATCCTTTTCAGCCCGTTTTAATAACACTGCATTTGTCGCAACAATTATTGAAGAGATACTCCTTAACAAAGCCGCAAATTTCGGACGCAGTAATATTCCATAGCTCGGATAAAGTATCCCTGCTGCAATCGGGATCGCAAGTAGATTATAAATTGAAGCCCAGAAAAGATTCTGTTTCATCTTTCTTACTGTCGCCTTGCTTAATCGAATCGCTCTCAATACATCAGCCGGATCAGATTTCATTAATACAACTTTTGCTGTTTCAATTGCAACGTCTGTCCCGGCTCCGATCGCAATGTCGATATCAGCAGTAGCAAGTGCGAGAGCATCATTTACTCCGTCTCCCGTCATGGCAACGAATTCGCCTTTGGCTTGTTGCCCAATGGGCCAGTCGTTACTTCAATGCCGGGTAACAATCCGTATTCAGGATACCCCGCCGTTTTACTGTGCAATTGCCGGAATTTTTTAATATCGTCCAGTGTGATGGCTACCACTACATTATGTTCAGCCCCATCATCTATAAGCGTAATAATATTTTCCTCCTTTTCCACCCCATCAACTGTCACCATCATTTTTTCACCAGCAAGGATTTGCATCACTTCAATATGATATACTGTATTTTTATACCGGTAGTGCGCTTTAAATGATTCCCATTCTTCCGGGACACAAGGGGTGAATTTCAATTTATTTCCCTCCTGCTGAAAACCAAGAAAAGATTCTGTAATTAAACGATACAGCCAGCCGGCAGAACCGGTGTACCAGGTCCATCCGCCACGTCCGGCATGTGGCGCACCCGAATATAAATCGGCTGCCAACACATAAGGTTCAACTTTGTAAATGGCAATTTCTTCGGCGGTTTTACTGTGGTTAATTGGATTAATCATATTTAATAATTCCCATACCCGTTCATTTTCCGCCAACTTCGCAAAAGCCATGATCATCCATACAGCACCATGAGTATATTGGCCGCCATTTTCTCTTACCCCAGGCACGTATCCTTTTATGTAACCGGGATTCAGATCAGACTTATCGAACGCAGGTTCAAGCAACTGAATAATGCCCACGTCTTTTTGTACCAAATTTTTATACGCCGATTCCATAGCAGTATGAACCAGGCTTTCATTTCCTCCACCAGACAAAACCGACCAGCTTTGGGCAATAGAATCAATCTTACATTCTTCATCAGTTTTAGATCCCAGCGGCGTTCCGTCGTCAAACCAGGCACGTTTATACCATTCACCGTCCCAGGCATTTTTATCAATATTTGCTTTTAATTTAGTTGCTTCCTCTTTGCAGGTATTCGAAAACGCCTGGTCATTGTGTAAACCTGCCATATCTGCAAAACGATTAAGTATCTCATAAATGAAAAATGCCAGCCAGACACTTTCGCCTTTACCATGCTGTCCTACTTTATCAAAGCCATCATTCCAGTCGCCTGTACCAATTAATGGCAATCCGTGTACACCAAAATTGAGCCCATGTTTGATTGCCCGAACACAATGATCATACAACGGGGCAGGCGTGTGAGCATTGAGGGGAAGATCAAAATAAGATTCTTCTTCCGGATTTAACAGGCGTCCTTCGAGAAAATCAATTGATTCATCCAGTATTGCAATGTCCCCTGTGTGCTTAATATAATAATCTGTTACAAAAGGCAACCAAAGATAATCGTCTGAAATACGGGTGCGTACACCGCGACCAACTGGCGGATGCCACCAATGTTGTACATCTCCTTCTTTAAATTGCCGTGATGCACAAAGTAAAATTTGTTCCCTGGCAAGTTCTGGCCTGGTATGAAGCAGCGACAACACATCCTGCAACTGGTCCCTGAAACCAAATGCCCCTCCTGACTGGTAAAATCCGCTTCGGCCCCACAGTCGTGATGAGAGGGTTTGATAAGTAAGCCAGCCGTTAGTTATGATATTGATTGCAGCATCCGGAGTTTCCACCTGCAAAGCGCCGGTGGTCTCTTCCCAATATTTTTTTACTTTTTCCAATGCATCAGTTGCCATTTGCCTTCCCCTGAATTGTTTGGCTATGAAACTTGCTTCGTTCGAATCTTTACT